>DASQVU010000607.1:0-5453 GCA_035640615.1 Pseudonocardiaceae bacterium | reverse complement strand
CATCGCGATCTACGCCTTGGTCGGTGCGGCGGCGTTGGTCGCGGTGGGACCCGCCACGCTGGCCCACGCAGCGGCACCGCTGGCCACGGTCACCCAATCCGGTGCGCTGCACTGGCTGACACCCGTGGTACGGATTGGCGGCGCGGTGGCGTGTGCCGGTGTGCTGCTGTCCCTGCTGGCCGGTGTCGGTCGCACCGTGCTGGCCATGGCGCGCGACCACGAGCTGCCGCACGTGCTGGCCGCTATCCATCTCCGCTACCAGGTGCCGCACCGGGCGGAGATCCTGCTCGGCGGCACCGTCGTCGCCGCCTTGTTGATCGTCGACCTGCGCGGGGCCATCGGCTTTTCCAGCTTCGCGGTGCTGACTTACTACGCTATCGCGAACGTCGCATCGTTCAGCTTGCCCAGCCCAGGGCGCCGGTGGCGGCGCCCCCTGGCGGTGCTCGGGACTGCCGGCTGCGTCGTGCTGGCCCTCGCCTTGCCCGTGAGCAGCGTGCTGGCCGGTTCGGCCGTCCTTGCCTGCGGCCTGCTCGGACGAGCAGCTAGCAGGACCCGGCTCATCAGGGGGTTGCGCCCACCGCGCGCAGGACGGTGACGGCGAACTGCTCCGGTGCCTCCCGGGGTAGGAAATGTCCCGCCCCGGTAATGCGCTCGGTGCGGATGCCCGGCGCTGCGCGCACCGCACCGGCATGGCACCGGTAGAACCATTTGCTACGGGTCTGGGTACCGAGTAACCAGGTGATCGGCACTGGGATCGTGGCCAGCTTCGCCGCCGGGATGTGTTCCATCAGCAATCCGAACGGGTGCGGATCGAGGTCCGCCAGGGCAGCGCGGGCGTTGCCGAGCAGTACGTCCTGCTCCGCTACAGGTAGCGCGTCGAATCCGGTGGCCCCTCCGCGCAGGCCCGAGACCCAGCGGTAGAAGCGCTCAGTGGCCTGGCGAAGGCGCCCCCGTGCCTGGTCGAGCTTGACCTGAGCGAGCATGACCGCAAGGTCGAAGGTGACATGCCGCAGGCCGTGCCAGGGCGGCTCGACGACGACCACACCGCGACACAGCTCCGGCCGCTGCACCGCGAGCGCGAGCGCGGTGGTGCCCCCGGAGCTCCAGCCCAGCACGTGCGCGGGCGCACCGACGTGCTCAATCACCGCAGCCAGATCGGCAACGTGGATCCGGTAGTCACGCACCGGGCGGTGCACCGAGCGGCCGAAGCCGCGCCTGTCGTAGGCGATGACCCGGTACCCGCCGGCAGCAAGGTGGGTGACTGCGCCGCCCCACAGGCGGGCCTGCGCGCCGGTACCGTGCACGAGCACCAACGGTGTACCCGAGCCCTGCTCGTCAAAGACCAATTCGGCCCCCGGTACCGGAATCCGTCCCACGGCGGCCGCTCCTCCTAGCTCGCGGGGGGCAACGGTGTTATGAACGTTACCCACCCACAAGACCCACAGCTATGAAGCGCCCTGCAGGGGGGCCACATAACCGTGGGCCTCCGGTGACTCGAACAGCGGTGACGCCTGGCGGATCCCGCCCGGAACCGCGAGGTCGGGGATGCCGAGATAGATCTGCCGGGTAGCGGGCGAGCCGGGTTTGGCAAGACTCAGATCCGCGACCAGGTTATCCGTGCTCACCGTGTCGAGCTGGTGCAGCGCCTCCTGGATCCCTGACCGGCTCAGATCACCGTTACTGCAGGCCCGCTTGAGGATCTGGCCCCAGATGGTGGCAGTGGCATACCCGTAGGGCACCCCGCTGCTGGGCAGCTCTGGGTAGCCGGCTTGCCGGTAAGCGCTGGCGATGTGCTGGGCCTTCGGCACCGCAGCCGAGAACGGCACCGAACTGGCCGCTATCGAGAGGTTGGCCAGCGCCCCGGCGTCCGGCCCGGCCAGTAACTGGGGGGTGAACGCCGCGCTGTTGCCGATCATTGGTACGCCCAGGCGCAGCTGCTGGTTGACCATGGCGGCCGACACGGTCTGCGCCGGTGTGGTGCTCAGCGCGATCGCCTTCACCCGAGGCTCAGCGGCGAAACCAGCCACCACGTCCCGCATATCCGATGCGGTGCTCACCTTCGTGGCGCGCAACGTCATGTGGTGGCGCTGCGCGAAGTACTGCACGCCGCGCAGAGCGTTGGCGCCGTAGTCACCGTCCAGCCAGATGTGTCCGATGGTGTCGCCATCATGGATCTTGCCTTGAGCCAGCAGGGCGGACAAACCATTGATCATCTCGATGTCGTAGGTAGTGGTCGGGATGATCACGTATGGGTGGCTGAGCAGAGCTGAGGAATTCGACAGCGTGACCGCGGTGGTTTCGTTGTCGATCAGGCTCTGGCTCAGCGTCGCCGCTGCCTCAGATCCCTGGATCTGCATGAAGCCCAGCACCTTGGGCTCCAGCTCGGTGTACCGGGCCTTCGCCTTCCCGGCATCCCCCCGGTCGTCGCGGATCTCCAGCCTGATCTTGCGGCCGCACACGCCGCCCGCGGCGTTGGTTTCGTTAATCCAGATCTGCTGACCGCGCAGCACGGCGATGCCTTCATCGGCGAACGACCCCGAGTAGTCGACCAGCGCCCCGAGCGTGATGTCGGTGCGGGTGACGCCCGAGCCGGTGATGAGTTTTCCGGGTTTCGGGTGGGCAACGGCGCTGGCGGCGGGCTTACCAGGCTTCGGGTAGGCGCCAGCGGCGTGCGCACCGGCGGGGTGTGCGCCGGGGTGAGCCCCGCCGGCGCAGCCGACCAGCGCGAGCACTCCCGACAGTGCCACCGCCGGGAAGGCGAGCAGGCGCCGCATCCCCACGTCCCTTCCGGTTGTCCCGCAGTGACAACGCGGCCGGGATCGCCGAGGTAACGGCTACCGCTGCTGGCGGGCCTTGACGGCCAGCGTCCACCCCAGATAACCCAGCGACATTAACCCGATCACGCCGAACGCGATGGCTTCCGGGATCGCATGCTGCCGTATGAACAGGACCGTGACGAAGATGCAGAGCAGCACGCCGATGATCGAGATCCACTTGCGCATCAGCAGCGATTGCTGTGACCACGTCAAGTGCTCGGTCCGGGCGGTCGAGTCACGTGCCGGGTAGCCGGGTGGATTGTCGGGGTCTTCCCGGGTGCGCAGGCTTGGTTCCATGCCGATCACATACCCGGGAGCCGGCCGTTGTGAACGCGGCGGCCTGCGCGTGCCCTTCGCCAAGGTCAACTGCCTCCCGCTGTCACCGGGGCAGGAGTACGAGGCTGTTCGAGAAGGGCCTGCCCACCGGTACCGGTCAGGCGGCCGTCCTCAAGCCCAGCCCTCGGCGGTGGCGTGAGTGACGCTCACCGCGTGGCGGGCATATCCTGCCAACGGTGCCCAGGCGATGGGTGAGCAAGCAGCTGACCTGCCCGCGTTGCGATGACGTCGTGGCCGATGCGGTGTACCGGCCGTGGGCCGGCCGGCTTGCTGTCACCTCGACCGAGGGTAATCCGATCACGCCGAGTGACTGGGCTGCCCAGATGCGCCTGGCCGAGCAGGACCTGGCCGCTGCTGCGCCCGAGGATGTCGATCAGGCGCAGCAGCGGCTGGACTTCCTCAACGGCCACATCGGTGAGCTGATCTACGACATACGTTGCCGGCACGGGCACTCAACGCTACGAACCGGCCCGCAGATCATCCGAGCCCTGCGGCGCACCCCCGGCCGGTGGGTCAGCCTGCGCTGAGTCAAACTCCGGCGCGGCGCAGCCGGGCGCCCCCGATGGACAGGTAGATGCCCAGCCCGAAGATCAGCATCGCGATCGGCACGTGGCTGACGATCAGATCGTCGGCGCCTGCCTTGCTGATCGCCTCACCCAGCCCGGTCTGGACGAATGTCAGCAGGAACAGGCCCACGGCGCCCCAGGTGAGCGCCGGGGCAGCCCGGCGTAGCAGGGCGATCGCGAGCAACGCGGTGAGGAGCGCCAGTGCGACCACCACGAAGCCGGTGATCTCGTGCACCGTGATCCACGCGGCGCGCCCGGTGCGCCCGATGAACTCACCTGCCCATACCGCCTGCAGCAGCACCCCGAGCAGGGTCAGCCCATTCACCATCGAAAACACCCGGATTGCCGCAGAGGAGGGGGGACTGCTCACGATGTTCTCCGAACGCTCGCTGGGTGGGCTGGGTCAGATATCCGAGGCATCGGCGTTACCCAGCCTGGCCTTGACCGTTACTTGACCGCCACTTGCCGGGCACCCAGGTGACCGGGAGCCTGACCGTTGTGGCGCTCACCCTCACCGGCATCACCCGCTACCCGATCAAGTCATGCCGCGGCCAAGCCCTGGACACGGCAGTCGTCGAGAAGTGCGGCCTGGCGGGTGATCGGCGGTGGATGCTGGTCGACGACCGGGGCCGGGCGGTCACGGCGCGGGAGTACCCGCAGCTGGTTCTGGTCACGCCGGAGTTCACCGCGGATGGCCTGCTGGTGCGCGCGCCGCAGCTCAGTACGTTGCGGGTACGCATCCCGCAAGGCGCCGCGCTGTGCGATGTTCAGGTCTTCGCCAGCGAGGTGGCCGCTCGCCCAGCGGCGCAGCACGCCCACGTCTGGTTCAGCACGCTGGTCGGTCAGCCGGTCCGGCTGGTCTATCTGGACGACCCGATGCGGCGGCGACCGAATCCGACCTATAGCCGTGCGCACGATCGGGTGTCCTTCGCCGATGGTTATCCCCTGCTGCTCGCCACCGCTGAGTCCCTGGCCGCATTGAACGATCTGATCGCCGCGGGCCCGCGCGCCGGGGAGGGGCCGGTGCCGATGACCCGCTTCCGCCCCAACCTCGTCGTCTCCGGCGCGGCCGCCTGGGCAGAGGACGGCTGGCGGCTGCTGCGCATCGGCGCGGCGCGTTTCCGGGCGGTGAAGGGCTGCGATCGGTGCGTACTGACCACGGTCGATCCCGACACCGCGGCCAGAGGTAGGGAACCGCTTGCCACGCTGGCTCGTCACCGGCGCTGGGACGGCAAGAGTTGGTTCGCGGTCAACCTCATCCCCGACTCACCCGGTGTGAGATTGCAGGTCGGCGAGCAGGTGGAGATCCTGGCGCAGGTCCCGACCGACGAGCCGCTGCGCTAGCCGGCGCGCTCATGCGAGGATGCAACCATGATCACCGGGTTGCTGCTGGCGGCCGGCGCAGGGCGGCGCTACGGCATGCCCAAGGCGCTGGTCGACGGCGGCGCGTGGCTGCGCCGCGCGGTAGCCACGCTCACCGATGGCGGGTGCGAGCAGGTGCTCGTCGTAGTGGGCGCGCAAGCCGATGACGTGATCCCGCTGGTTCCGGAGTCCGCGACCACCGTGGTGGCAACGGATTGGGCGGAGGGCATGGGCGCCTCACTGCGGACCGGCCTGGCCGAGCTCGGCCGCAGCGCGCCGCCGCAGGTGCAGGCCGCGTTGGTACATCTGGTCGATCTGCCCGACGTGGATGCTTCGGTGGTCCGCCGGCTGGTCGCGCTGGCCAGTCCCTCGG
>DASQVU010000606.1:0-2926 GCA_035640615.1 Pseudonocardiaceae bacterium | reverse complement strand
CGGATCGAGACCCAGCTCGGCTTCAAGATGACCAAGTGGGTGAAGGGCATCGAGCTCGCCCGCGGCTACCGCGACATCGGCATGGGCCAGGGCGGCTGGCGCGAGGACCAGCAGTACTACGCCAACGCCGCCGGCATCTGACAACCCGGGAAGTAATCCGATGACGCCCGTCAACGCATCCGACCAGGGCAGTGGGGGCATTGCACCAACAGACGCCGCGGCCGACTGTGACCTGGTGCAGCAGCGTCTGGCCGAGTTTCGCCGGGACCTCTACGGCGGCCGCGGACCCGGGATCAGCACAGCCCAGTGGCGCGCGGCCACTCGGGAGCGTCCCACCGTGGCGGGAATCCCGACAGTCGTCAGCCGGGAGGCGGTGCACCTGCAGACCCTGCAGGCCCGAGGACAGCTGAGCGACCTAGAAATCGAGACCCAATGGGCCCGGGCGCAGTTCCCCCGACTAGACGGCCACCCGCGGTGGGCCGCTGCCCCTGAACCGTCCAAGGCCAACGGCCACGCCGACGCTGGTCTGCCGTGACGTCAGCACTCGCGGGTCGCCCGGGGTGCTTGGCTGGCTGTTGCAAAGCCCGGTGGATGCCACACCCGTACTTCGCTTAACGCGCTGCTCGGGTGGGTAGGCCGATCGAAGAGGGCTCACAGCTACCCCTGAGGTGTTTGCCAAGTGCATGACGACAACAACCCGTCCGAGCCGGTCGCGGCCGCACCGGCAGTGACGACCGCCGCGATGAGCGCCAGTCCGCGACTACCCGAACACGACGCCGACCCAAGACGGAAACCAGCCCACAACCCGGCTTGTCGGCCAGCCGCTGCCGCGAACGACCTGCCCGCTGCCAGCAGTGGCGAGCTGACCCGACCGGATGTGGCCGAGGTAGCGCCACGCGCGGCGGCCAGCACCACCGCTGCGCACTTCGACGTCGATCTCAGACCCGCTTCGGCCGAACAGGACAACGACACCGACACCGCTGATCGGCGTGCACGCCAGGTGGCAGGTGACCAGATAACCAGGGCGCACCGTTTGGCACTGGCCGCTGAGACGCTGGACCAGGCGGATCAGATCGACCGGACCTAAGCGCAATAGCTGACGTCACACCAGCGAGCTTCGTACGGGAAGGAAAAAATTGATGATGAGCAGCAGCACGCCGCAGGTGGTGGTGGTGACCGGCGCCAGCGGCGGCATCGGCCGGGCGACCGCGCAGCAATTTGGGGCCCGCGGGGCGAAGGTGGCGTTGCTGGCCCGCGGAGAGTTGGGCTTGCAGGGCGCGGCCAAAGAGGTCGAGGCCGCGGGCGGAACCGCGCTGCCGATCTGTGTGGACACCGCCGACTACGCGCAAATTCAGCAGGCCGCCGATCGGGTGGAACTGGAGCTCGGACCGATCGACGTGTGGGTCAACGTGGCGTTCACCTCGGTGTTCGCCCCCTTCACCCAAATTGAGCCCGAGGAATACAAGCGGGTCACCGAGGTCAGCTACCTGGGCTATGTCTATGCCACCCGCATCGCGTTAGACCGGATGCTGCCCCGGGATCGAGGCACGATCGTGCAGGTCGGCTCCGCACTGGCCTACCGCGGCATCCCGCTGCAGTCGGCCTACTGCGGCGCCAAGCACGCCATCCAGGGCTTGCACGACTCGCTGCGCTGCGAGCTGCTCCACGACAAGAGCAACGTGCACGTCACCATGGTGCAGATGCCGGCGGTGAACACCCCGCAGTTCTCCTGGGTACTGTCCCGGCTGCCCCACCACGCCCAACCCGTCCCCCCGATCTACCAACCCGAGGTGGCCGCCAAAGCCGTGCTCTACGCGGCCGATCACCCCAAGCGCCGCGAGTACTGGGTCGGGGGCACCACGATGGGCACCCTGATCGCCAACAAGGTCGCCCCGGGCATCCTGGACCGCTACCTGGCCCGCACCGGCTATCAGTCCCAACAAACCGACCAGCCCCGCGACCCCAACCAGCCGGTGAACCTGTGGGAACCCGCCGACGGGCCGCAGGGACGTGACTTTGACACCCACGGCATCTTCGACGCCAAGTCCACCTCCCGCAGCTACCAACTGTGGGCCTCCCAGCACCACGGACTGCTCGCCACGGTCGGTGCCGGTGTCACCGCCCTGATCGCTGTGCTGACCACCCGCGGGCGAACCCGCGCCAACTGAGGGAGCCGGTAGATGCCGCTACAGCTGGAGGATTACGGCCTGATCGGCGATACCCAGACCGCGGCGTTGGTGGGCTATGACGGCTCCATTGACTGGCTGTGCCTGCCTCGGTTTGACTCCGGGGCCTGCTTCGCCGCGTTGCTCGGAGAGCCTAACAACGGGCGGTGGCTGCTCGCACCGGCCGGCGGCCACCGCGCCACCGGACGCCGCTACCGCCAGGACACCCTGGTGCTGGAGACTGAGTTCACCACCGCTGAGGGCGCGGTGCGGGTGATCGACTGCATGCCGATTCGCAGTGAACGCCGAATCTGTTTCGCCGGGTGGAGGGCCTGTCCGGGCGCGTGCGGGTGCGCAGTGAGCTGGTGCTGCGCCTGGATTACGGCCACGTCGTGCCGTGGATCCGTGAAGTCGGACGGCGCACCTTGGCATTCGCCGGGCCAGACACGCTGACCCTGAACTCCGACGTTGAGCACCACCGCCACGGCCACGACGTGGTCGCCGAGTTCTGTCTCGACCAGGGCCAGCACGCCGAGTTCCGGCTGACCTGGTCTAAGCCACGCGACCAGCCACCCGAGCACGTTGATGTGGGCAAGGGCATCCAGGCCACCGAAACCTGGTGGCACGACTGGGTCTCCCGCTGCCGCTATGACGGGCAGTACCGCGACGCGGTGGTTCGCTCGCTGATCACGCTCAAGGCGATGTCCTACGGCCCCAGCGGCGGCATCGTCGCCGCGCCCACCACATCACTGCCAGAGAAG
>DASQVU010000605.1:0-2256 GCA_035640615.1 Pseudonocardiaceae bacterium | reverse complement strand
ACCTCACCTTCGTCGCCACGACATTGTTGTTGATACCCGAGGTATACGAGCTGACCGGTCGGATCACCGCCACCAAGATCATCACTTTGATCATCAACATTGCGGTTGTCGGATACCTGCTCTTCGCCAAACGCCTATTCGGCCTGCGCGGCGGCGGCCGCGCGGTGGCCGCCGAGTATGACCACGACACTGGCTGGAAAGCGCTCGAACGTACGCTACCCGCCGCCACGGCCACCCCGTCCTGACTTCCCTCGTGCGGCCTGCGGCAAGGCCTTGCTGCACCGCGGTGTGACGCACCGCAACTATTGTTGGCGCTGGCGCGTCTAACCGTCGAAGCCAGAGTGCACGCGGGGAACCACAATCCAAGGAGCGGCGTGGCAGGTGGGGATCGGCGGCGTCGCGCGGTGCGCCCCGGATGGAATGGCACCGCGCGTAGTCCGCGCGGCGATCTGAGCCGAACGCGACCCCACTCGACGGCGACATCGCGACGCACCCGCCGTAGTCGGGACCTTGGGCGATCCCGGCACCACCCAGTTCACCACGGGGCCGGCGGATGGTTGCGGATTGGGCGCTGGACGGTGGCCATGGTGTCAGTACTGGTGTTCGCCGTGACCGGGTACGGCTGGACCCAATACCAGGATCTGCTGACCGGGGTCGGCCGGTCGGACGCCATCCGCGCCGACGCACCTAAATCAGCGGGCGGCGACACTAATATTTTGATCATCGGATTGGATAGCCGCCTCGACGAGAATGGTAACCCGCTGTCACCAGAGATCTACCAGGCCTTGCACGCCGGTGACCAACAGGTCGGCGGGTACAACGCCAACGTGTTGATGCTGGTGCACTTGCCGGGCGACGGCGGCAAGGCCACCGCGATCTCCATTCCTCGCGACGACTACGTCAGCCTGCCGGGCAGCCCGGACGGCGTCGCCAAGGGCAAGATCAAGCAGGCCTATGGCTTGGCCTTTGATCAGGAACGCCAAAGACTGGTGGCTGCTGGCGTGACTGACCAAGCCAGCTTGGAACAGCGCAGCCGCGACGCGGGCCGCGCCGAAGAGCTCGACACGGTCTCCCAGTTCCTGGGGGGTATACCAATCGACCATTTCGTCGAGGTCACGCTGGTGGGCTTCTATCAGCTCGCTCAGGTCGTCGCGCCCATCACGGTGTGTCTGAACGAGGACACCAAAGACAGCTACTCGGGCGCGGACTTCCATCAGGGTTACCAGCAGATCAACGCCGCCCAGGCGGTCGCCTTCGTCCGCCAGCGCCGCGACTATGCCCACCCCCAACTGAACTTCACGGATCTGGATCGTGAACGCCGCCAGCAAGCATTCATCGCCTCACTGGTCTACCAACTCAAGCAAGCCGGTACGTTTCTCAACCCGGCGCGATTGCGCGCGCTCATCAACGTGGCCAAGCAGAACATCGCCGCCGACACCGGCTTGGAACTGCTGTCCTTCGCCCAGCAGGCGTCCGCGCTGGCCGGCGGGAACATCACCTTCACCACGCTGCCGATCGTCCGCTTCGGCACCGATCCGGCCGGCGAGGATGTCAACATCGTCAACGTGCCAGAGATCCAGGCGCTCGTACACAACATGATCGGCGGGCGCACCCTTCCACCGGCCCCCACCTCAGTCGCCCCGGCTGTTCCCAGACGATCGGGCGTCGTGGACGTCATCAACGCCACCGGCCGGAATGGCCTTGCGGCCGGCTTAGAACATGCGCTGCCCAGCACCGGATTTACCCCGGGCACCGCCAGCACTGCCGCCCGTCACCGGAGAACGACGACGATCTACTACCCGGATTCCAGCTCCGCCGAGACGGCCAACGCCTTGGCCACGGCGCTCGGTGGGTTACCCACCGCCCGGGACTCGACGGTACCCACCGGGCACCTTCGGGTGGTGCTCGGCGCCGATTTCAGCATGCCCGATGACCTTGTCACCAATGACGGTCCCGGGGGCACCGACCCATCACCGACCGCCGGCACATCCCCGGCGCCAGGCGGTGCCAGCCACGGCGATGCCGTGGCATCGCAGCCGAGCAGCATCGCCGGCGGTGGCGTTCCCTGCGTCAAGTAGCACAGCTCACCAGGTTTCCAGCACCGGTTAAGTTCACTGCTGCTATGGCGTTGGGTGGATTCTCGGCTCCCGGCTGGTTGGGTTGCTGGGATCGGTGGCCGCCGTGGCCGCTGGCTACGTGTTGGCCCAGCAGGAGCCCGCCGTTACCTGCTGCGGTTTGCCAACTTCGAGTCACTGG
>DASQVU010000604.1:0-2157 GCA_035640615.1 Pseudonocardiaceae bacterium | reverse complement strand
AGCAACCCGGCCGACAGCTCCAGGGTTGGCAGTCGAAGATGGCTCATGAGATTAAGTGTGTCACATAGAAAGGCTTGGGAAATCGGAGTTCCTGCGCACCCTCGTGCTGGGTCTGATGGCCACCCATTCCTCGGTGGTGCTCAACTTCGTGCTGGTCGACTTCAAGGGCGGCGCCACATTCCTGGGCATGGAGGGCGCCCCGCACGTCGCGGCCGTGATCACGAATCTGGCCGACGACCTGACCCAGGTCGCCCGGATGCAGGACGCGCTGGCCGGTGAGATGAACCGCCGCCAGGAGTTGCTCCGCACCGCCGGCAACTTCGCAGGAGTCTCCGACTACGAGAAGGCCCGGGCTAACGGGGCCGACCTCGACCCGCTGCCCGCGCTGTTCATCGTGATCGATGAGTTCTCCGAGTTGCTGGCCCAGCAGCCGGAGTTCATCGATCTGTTCGTGGCGATCGGGCGGCTGGGCCGCTCGCTACAGATGCACTTGCTGCTGGCCTCGCAGCGGCTGGAGGAAGGCAGGCTGCGCGGCCTGGAGTCGCACCTGTCCTACCGGATCGGCCTCAAGACGTTCTCGCCGGGGGAATCCCGGGCGGTGCTGGGCGTGCCCGATGCCTACGAGCTGCCACCGGTGCCCGGCTCGGGATACCTCAAGTTCGACACCGCGTCCATGGAACGCTTCAAAGCGGCCTACGTCTCCGGCCCCTACCGCGCCGGCCGGGTCGTCGCGGCACCCGAGCGGATCCCGGTCACGGCGGATCGCCGGCCGCGGCTGTTCGTGCCGGACTACGTCGAGGCCCCCGAGGCACCCGAACCTGTGGTGTCTCCCAGCGCCGAATCACCGGCGAGCGTCAGCGAAGCCAGCGTGCTGGATATCGTGGTAGCCAAGCTGGCCGGGCAGGGCCCGCCGGCGCACGAGGTGTGGCTGCCACCGCTGGACGCGTCGCCGTCGCTGGATCAGCTGCTGCCGCCGCTGTCGGTCACCGAGGATCGCGGCGTGTCTGCGGCTGGGTTCGCCGGCAATGGCCGGCTCACTGTTCCGGTCGGCATCGTCGACAGACCCTACGAGCAGCGCCGCGACGTGCTCTGGGCGGATCTGTCCGGCGCCGCGGGCCACGCGGTGGTCACCGGCGCTCCGCAGTCAGGCAAGTCCACCCTGCTGCGCGCGATAGTGCTGTCGCTGGCGCTCACCCACACCCCCGAGGAGGTGCAGTTCTTCGGCATCGACTTCGGTGGCGGCACGCTGGCCTCGGTGGATGGCCTGCCGCACAGCGGCGGGGTAGCGGGGCGGTCGGAGCCCGACATCATCCGTCGCATCCTCGCTGAGGTCGCTGGCGTGCTTACCAGCCGCGAGCGGCGGTTCCGCACGCTGGGCATCGACTCCATGGCCGAGTACCGGGTCCGGCGGCATCGGGGGGAGCTACCGGAAGATCCGTTCGGTGACGTGTTCCTGGTGATCGATGGGTGGCACGGCTTCCGCCAGGAGTTCGACGCCTCCGATCTGGAGATGCGGGTGGTGAACCTGGCCACCCAGGGCCTGTCTTACGGGGTGCACGTGCTGATCGGCGCCACCCGGTGGGCGGAGATCCGTCCCGCGTTGAAGGATCTGCTCGGTACCCGTTTCGAGCTGCGCCTGGGCGATCCGGGTGAGTCCGACATCGACCGGCGGATGGCGGTGCACGTGCCGCCGGGACGGCCCGGGCGCGGCCTGTCCCGGGACAAGCTGCATTTCCTCACGGCGTTACCTCGCATCGAGGGAGTCACCGACGCCGTGGCGCAAATTCGCCAGGCTTGGGCCGGCCGCTGCGCACCGCGGGTCCGGCTGCTGCCGGAGCAGATTGCCTACTCGCAGCTGCCGGCCTCCCAGCCGCCACGACCGCACGTGGTCCCGATCGGGATCAACGAGGCCGATCTCGACACGGTGTATCTCGATTTCACCGCTGAGTCCCATTTCTTGTGCTTCGCCGATGGTGAGTCCGGCAAGACCAACCTGCTGCGGACCATCGCCCGGGGCATCGTGGATCGCTGCACCCCGGACCAGGCCCGCATCATCATGGTCGACTATCGCCGGACCCTGCTCGGCGTCCTGGAGTCCGAACATCTCATCGGCTACGGGATGTCGGCCGACGTGCTCACTCCGATGATCAATGACGT
>DASQVU010000603.1:0-4587 GCA_035640615.1 Pseudonocardiaceae bacterium | reverse complement strand
GTGGAAAGGGAATGTGATGGCGGCACCGAACATCGGCCATTCGGTCATCAGAGTCATAAATTTCTTCGTGGTTATAATTCTAATTCTCATTCTCTTGAACCTCTTGGGTCCGCCGATCTCGGATGCAATCCCGAGCGCTGCGCAGAATACGCGAGACATGCTTGTCGGATTGTGGAATGGGATTAAGGATATCGTTCCCAATAATTGGAATACTTATTACAGCCGTCATCATTGAGACCGCCGACCGCGGTCCAGGAGCGCTGCGGCGACCAGCACCAGCACGCCGACCGGCTCCACGATCAGTGTGGGAACAACCAGTGGCGCCTGCAGGATTTCCTGCATACCGAACAGTCCAATGGTGAGGCTGGCAACCAACCCAGCCAGGGTGCCCGCAGTGAATAATGCGGTGATGATGGCTGCTGCGCTACGCAGCCGAGCCGGGGCCACCAGCAATCCGGCAACCAGCACACCCGACAACACCACGTTTAGTATGAACAGCGGGCCGATAATTGGGATCTGCCGGTAGCCGTCCAGCCACAACCGCAGGTGGATCAACCCCATAACAGCTGTCAAAGCGACCCCGAGCAGCCAGCTGATCGTCGACAGGACAGATCGCGAGGACCCCGCGCGGCCCGCACGGCGCTTCGAGCTACACAAGACACTGACTTGCATCCGTTTACCTCCGGTCCACCTGATCGGGTGAACAGCTACGGCAAGGCTGCCGGCGCGGTTGCCCTAACCTGATCGTTACCTCGGGATCTGCAATTCGGGTACTCGGTGGCTGATCCCCCGCCTCGATTTATCCGTAATGAACAGGTGCGCACCTTGCCGGGCCGTGGGAACCAATGCAGGACGACATGCTACTGCTGGCTCCGCCACCTTTCCTGGCTTGTTTGCCCCTCCCCGCAGCGAGTCGATCATGACTGAGCTGAGCTGCCGGCAGTGCCGTGAGGTTGCTGCCGAGCTGGCGCTGGGTGTGCTTCCGGGCGTGGAAAGGGCCCGCGCCCTGCGCCATCTGGATCACTGCGCTGCTTGCCGTAACACCGTGGCTGTGCTGACCCACACCGGCGACCAGCTGGTCGAGCTGCTGCCCGGCGCCGAGCCGCCAGCGGGATTTGAAGATCGGGTGATGGCCGCGCTGGCGCCGACAGCCCCGCGCCGCCGGCGATGGTGGGTACCCGCCGCTGCCGTGGTATGCGCTACCGCGTTGTTGGTCGGAGGGTGGACGCTCGGGCGGCACCCATCGCCGGTCGGGCTTCCGGAGGCTGGCCATGCCACTCGCGCCGTGCTGTTCGCACCGCTCACCGCCGGTGGGCAGGAGGTGGGCCAGGCTTTCCTCTACCCAGGCCGGCCATCCTGGATCTACCTCTCGCTGGACTTCGACAGGACCGCGGAAGGTGGCGAGGCAACGAGCGGCACCGTCCGGTGCGAGCTGGTTCGCCAGGACGGCTCGACAGTGCCGGTCGGCGAGTTTCACCTCGCCAAGGGTTACGGCGGCTGGGGCGCGCCCGTTCCAGTGGATCGCGGCCCGCCCACCGCCGCGCGGGTAATCGGCAGCACCGGCGCGATCATCGCCACCGCTCATTTCGGGTAGCCAGCAAGCCGTAAGCATCCCGTCGAACCCTGCCAATCTTTCCCGACCATGAGCCATATCGGGCTTACCGCGCCCCGATCAGCCCGATATGGCTCCATGTCGGGCGCGGGCGGGCTGGTCCGCTCAGCGCTTCTTCTTGTTGCGGACGGGGGTGCAGGCCAGGTCGGTGAACGAGGCCTTCAGCCGCTGCACCAGAAAGCCGAAGAGGTTCTTCGCCGCAGCTGCATCCGGGGACGGGGCACCGATGGTCAGCGCCCGGTCGAGTCGCAGCCGCGCCGGAGCGACGGTGGCCAGGTTGAGGCAGTAGCTTGCGGGGGTGTCGACCGCGGGATTCAGCGGTGGCTGGTTCACCCCGGCCCGGTACAGGTTGATCTTGGCCACACTCGGCCTACCGTTGACCTGCGCCATCGGATCATTGGGCGGGATGAGCGCCATCGGCGTCGTCTTCGTCGCGGCAGCCTGCAGTTCGTTCAGCGCTAACGATGGTGCCGGCACGCCGCCTGCGGTGATATCGGGCGCAGTGAAGGCGTTACAGCCCAGCGCAGGATTGATGAATCCAGTAAGTAAGCCGTTGTCGCTGGCATTTTTCAACACCGTGCGCACGGGCAGCGCGGCGATGTTCGCGGGCGTGTCCTGCGCGGTACGGCCATTGGGCAACGCCAGATAACGAGTGGTGAGGTTGTCACTCTGGTCCTGATCAACGACCGCGAAGTCGCGAGTGGTCGGGCAGGGCTGCCCGTCACGCGCCATGCCGACCGGCGGCACCTTCAACTTCCCGGCCTTGATGGCGTCGTTCGCAGCCCGGAAGAACTCGGGGGCTCCGCAGTAGGCGAACTGCCCGAACGGCGAGCCAGGCAAGCCGTTGACGCAGCCTCCTGACGCGCCGGCCAGCGTCAACGTGTTGCCCTGGAACCCGAACCAGAGCCCGACCACCGAGCCCGGGGCCAGCTTCGGTACCACGGGCGGGGCCGCCGGCTGGGTACCGCGGTCGACGACCAGCGGCCGGTAGATCGACAGTGCCCCGGTTGCCGGATTGATGATCGTAGCTTCCACGAAGGCCGATTGGTTGTCGTTGGTTTCCCGGCACGGGCCGTTGCGACGGTTCGTCGCCACCAGCTGGTACGGCGTGGCCAAACCCTGCGCGGTGAGCGGAGCATCCGGGACGATCAACGTGCAGTTCGGGTTGGGATTCTTGCCTCCCCCGCCATTTGCCGCGGCCTGCAACTTGCGGTGCCGCTCGTTGTTCCGTCCCCGGTTGGCCGGATCCGGGTCGGGGTTGGGGTCCGGCCCGGCGAGCGCGGCCACGTCATCGATCTGATCGTCCATCCCGACCACCCCCTGGGTGGCCCGCGCCCTAGCGGTGCCCGTCTCAGGGAGGGCTAAGCCCCTAGCAACAGTCACCGACCCAGAACCGGCCGGTGGACCAGCTTGAGCTGGCCCGGCCTGCGCTGGCCACGGTGTCACCAGCGCAATCGGCAGCGCGGCCGCAACGGCAGTCAGGCTCCAGCGGATGAAGCGCCGCCGCCCGGGGCGGCAATCAGACGACTGCCGGCCGCGCCGGTGATCAGACGACCGCCGGCCAGGCCGGTGATCAGGGCAATTAGACAGTGGTGTGCGGGGAATCACCAGCGCACCTCTCTTGAGTCAATGCATCTGCGGCCATCTGGCGGGCATGGCGGCCGCTGGCGCAGAGGCCAGCGCGCCAGACGCAGCGCACCCGAACCGGGCGGCGTGCTGCCAGGGCGTACCTAGTCGGGACGTTTTCCCGGCGGCTGGAGTCCGGACACCCAGCCGTCGCCGCGGCGGACATTACGGCGCCGTCTCGTCGACTGCTCCGGACCTGAGAGCGCTGGTACCGCGGCGGCGCCCACAGGTGTCTTCCTCGCGACGAAGAGCCGCGCATTACTCCGATTGCCGCAGCGCATACCGCCAGTTGCGAGGTGGCGCGCTCAGCGCAACCAGTCGTCGGTACCGGCCGACCGTCGACCGCCGGCCGAGCTATGGTGAACCGCCAACGCCGACCCGCTAGAGACCGAACCGACCGCGCTCCGCATACGTAGGTTAGAAGAGGCACCCGATTCGCCGGAGCAGCCGGCGTGATCGTCTTTACCGGCTTCGCGGGGTCGCGCTCCGCGTGCCCGTGCTGATTTAGCGTGTACGATAGGCGACTATGGACTACGAGAGTCCCAGTTCAGGAAGGGGCCCATGAGCGCCTACAGCCTTCCCGACCTGCCGTATGGATACGACGCGCTCGAACCTCACTTCGACGCACGGACCATGGAGTTGCACCATACTCAGCATCATCGCGATTATGTCGATCGGCTGAACGCAACTCTGCGAACTGCCGCTAGAGTGCCCTCTGCCGAAGATCAGTCCGTCGATGACTTGTTGTGGAACCTCGGCAAGATCTCTGAGGAATCCCGCAATGCGGTCCGTAACTACGGAGGCGGACACTCGAACCATACGTTCTTCTGGGCGATCTTGAGTGATGACGGAGGTGGGAAACCATCCGGTCCGCTCGCCGAGGCGATCAGGGAGGAGTTCGGTTCGTTCTCCGCATTCCGGGACAGGTTCTCAGATGTCGCTACGGCCCATGTGGGTAGCGGCTGGGCGTGGTTAGTCCTGGTGCGCAACCGATTGTTGGTTTACAGCCTTCCCAACGAGGATTCCCCGCTGACCGCAGAAGAGACTCCTGTTCTCGGGCTTGACCTGTGGGAGCACGCCTACTACCTACGGCACCAGGCCGACCGCGCCGGCTACGTCGAAGCCTTTTGGAACGTCGTAAACTGGAAAGAGGTAGGTCGTCGGTTTGAGGAGGCAACGCGATCCTGACCGGCCATCGGACCGTGCCAGCAGGATCGCTGCACAGTTCCCCTATATGTCCCCTGACCAGTTGCATCGGAGAGGGTGCGCGGACATGAGCCAAGAGCATGAGAACGCAAAAGCAACCGACAGTCTGTCTGCCGAGGGTATGGAGGCGCTCTCCGCACTGC
>DASQVU010000602.1:0-12027 GCA_035640615.1 Pseudonocardiaceae bacterium | reverse complement strand
CCGGTGCATCTGGCGACCCGGCGCAGCGCGACGTTCTTGAGACCTTGCCACAGGCAACCCACGGTGACCGAGAAGGGTCCATGCAGCGGACCACCTGAAAGCTGCACATCCTGGCCGCCGTGGGCGACGGGTGGGTCAGTTCACCGATGTCCGCGCACAGACCCGCAAACCCGCGTGCCTTGCTGCGGCACACACTCAGCCGCTGGACGAGCGGATTCAATGATCATCGAAGCAATCGGCTGAGACGTTGCTGGCAGTGCCAGCGTCGCTACCGCCGCCGATCTGCCCGGCGTAGCAGCTGTAGCCGAGCGGACAGCCCGGCCCGCAGCGCTAGCCGCAGTGGCGCATACAGCGGGCCCGGGTGCCGATCAGCGAGATACCGGTAGGTGCTGTCGTGGTGGGCAGCAAGCATCTGACCGGACACCCGACTGGTGGCGTGCCCGCCCACATGGGTGACCTCAGCCCTGGGCACGTAGACGTTGAGCCATCCGGCGCGGCCCAGCCGATCGCCGAGGTCGACGTCTTCGAAGTACATGAAGTAGCGGGTGTCAAACCCGCCGACGGAATCGAATGCGACCCGGCGCAGGAGCAGGCAGGACCCGGACAACCACTCCGCGGTCCGCTCGCCCAAGGCGATGCTGGACTGGCGATAAGCCGCCGTCCATGGATTGTCCGGCCACAGCGGGCCGAGTAACGCGTGTCCGGTGCCGCGGCCCAGGGCAGGCAGCAGCCGGGCGGATGGGTAGACCTGCCCGTCCGGTTGGCGGATCAGCGGACCCAACGCGCCCGCCCGAGGCCATCGTTGGGCAGCGGCGAGCAACTCGTCGATGCTGCCGGGGTGCCACTCGATGTCCGGGTTGGCCACCACCACCCAACCCACCTCGGGTCCCCACTCGGCAACTCCCCGGTTGGCGGCAGTGCCATATCCGACGTTCTCCCCGATCCGCAGCAGCTGCACACCATCGCGGCGGGCCGCGCGCTCCGGGGCTCCGTCGGTGGATCCATTGTCGGCCAGCACTACCCGCACCGGCCGGCTGGTGGCCTTGACCAGCGAATCCAGGAAGGTTTCGAGGATGTCGCCAGGCGAGTACGTCACTGTGACGACCGCAAGTTCCTGACCATAGGAAGCACCGGGGGGCACGGCGCTCGATTCTGCACCCGGACGCACGCGGGCTGGCTAGCGGGACCGCCAGCATGCCGCCACGCGCTGGGTAGAAGCCTGCCGGTGCAGTGCCACAAATGGACTGATCGGGCCCTAGCACGCGACACACCAAGCCCCAGAACGCGACACGCCGGGCACCAGAACGCGACACGCCGGACACGGAGGGCAGACACGCAGTGTTACCGGCGCAGTGGCGGTGGTTTCACCCACGTGGACTAGAGGCGATAACGTTACTATAACGTTACTATACAGGGAGTCGCACACTATCTACTGAACGCGGCGAGGAGGGCCGCTTTTCCCCTTTCGGGGGAAGGGGGCATCACGAAGAGTTAACTCACGCTGGCGCTGGATTGCGCCCGCGCGATGGCGCGCGCGTTCAGAGCAGGAGGGGGAGACAGTGGTCGCTCATCGAACCCGAATCGGGGCAGCCTTCGCCACTTTGAGCGCAGCAACATTAACGGTGACGGTCAGCGCGGCGGCACCGGGGGTGGCGCAAACATCGGTCGGCCAAGCCAACCCGGTGGCCCTCATCACCGGCGCCAAATCCATCAACGCGACGGAAGAGCGATACGACATCAAGGGAACCGACCTCGGGATCATGTGGACCGACGAGCGGGGACGGATCCTGGCCGCCTTCGGCGACACTTTCGGAGCCGGATGGGTCGGCGTCACCAGTGGGTTCGCCCGCCCAGCAGCGATTGACTGGCGCTCGAATACGCTGGCCCGCAGCACCGACCGCAATCCCGCCGACGGCATGTCCTTCGACAACTTCGTCACCGACCGTCCCGGCCACGCCAAGGAGCTACTGCCCTCACTCAAACGTGACGGCGTCGAGATGACCAAGATCCCAACCGGCGGTATCAACGTCGACGGCCGTAACTACCTGGCCTACATGTCGGTACGCAGCTTCACCGCACCCGGGCATTGGATTACGAACTACAGCGGCATCGCCTATTCTGACGACGGTGGGCAGAGCTGGCACGACGCTCCAAGCACGCATCGGCCGAACAGCGCTGCCCTCGACAACACGTTCCAGATGATCGCCTACGCCCAGCGAGACGGTTATGTCTACGTCTTCGGCACGCCCAACGGTCGTTTCGGTGCCGCTCACCTCGCCCGGGTACCGGACGACTTGCTGCTCGACAACTCTGCCTACGAGTACTGGACCGGAACCGGCTGGCAGCGCGGTGGCAGTGAGATCGCCGCCCCAATCGTGCCAGGACCGGTCGGGGAGCTGTCAGTCCGCTTCGACAAGACGCTCAATAGCTGGGAAATGACGTACCTGGACGAGGCCCGCAAGGCGATCGTATTGCGACTCGCGCCGCACCCGAACGGCCCGTGGAGCGAAGGGATTCCGATCGCCACCGCCACCGACTACCCAGATCTCTACGGCGGGTTCCTCAATCCGGATTCGGACGGCACCGATCTGTACTTCACCATGACCCAGTACAAAACCTACAACGTCATGATGATGCACGCGAAGCTGCCGGAAAGCGTGGTGCGCGGCGCCAAGCACTGATCAGCCGGCGAGCACCCCCGCGGTAACAGCGGCGTGCAGTGCGTCGCGCCAGTGCCGCAGCTCGGGCAGGCCGGCGGCGGCCCAACCATCGGTGTCCAGAACCGAGTTCGCCGGGCGCGGCGCAGGGCGGGCAAACTCCTCGGTGCTGCACGGCTGCACCCGGTCTGGATCTGCGCCGACCTCGATGAACACTGCCCTGGCCAGCTCGAACCACGTTGTGGCGGAAGCGTTAGCGCAGTGCAACACCCTGGCCGGTACCCGATCGGCGGACAGCGCGAGCGTGATCAGGCCGTCGGCAAGGTCGGCCGCCCAGGTGGGGTTGCCCCACTGATCGGCAACCACCCGGACGGTCGCACACTCGCCGGCTAGCCGTGCCATGGTGCGCACGAAGTTGGTGCCGTAGGCGCCGTAGAGCCACGCGGTGCGCACCACGTGAACCGACGCCACTGAGCTGAGCACTGCCCGCTCTCCCGCCAGCTTGGTCTGGCCATATACCGTGCGCGGCATCGTGGGCCCGTCCACCCGGTTGGGTCCGGCACCCTGCCCGCTGAACACGTAGTCGGTCGAGACCTGCACCAGATGCGCGTGATGGGCCGCGCAGGCTCGGGCCAGATTCGCCGGGCCCTGGGCGTTGACTGCGTGGGCCCGGGCAGCGCCGTGTCCCTCGGCAACATCCACCGCCGTGTAGGCAGCCGCGTTGATCACCACCAGCCGGCCACCGGCAGCCGCGGCGTCGATCTGCCCGGACACCGCCGCCCGATCGGTGATGTCGAGCTCAGCTGAACCGGGCGCGAGGATACGGTTGATCCCGGCGCGGCCGGCCGCGAGCACCAGTTCCCGGCCGAGCTGGCCGGTACCCCCGGTGATGAGCAGCGACAGATCCGGGTTCATGCCGCCTTCAGCGGCTCCCACCAGTCGCGATGCTCGGCATACCAGCGCACCGTGTCAGCCAGCCCTTGGGCGAAGTCCACCTGTGGCGAATAGCCGAGCTGAGTGCGGATCTTGGTCCAATCCAGCGAATACCGGCGGTCATGGGCCTTGCGATCGGCCACCAGCTGCACCTGCGACCAGTCTGCACCCAGGGCCTCGAGCAGCAGGCGGGTGAGTTCGGTGTTGGTCAGTTCGGTACCACCGCCGATGTTGTAGATTTCACCTGCCTGACCATGCTCAAGGACCAGGGCGATGGCGCGGCAATGGTCGTCGACGTGCAACCAGTCGCGCACGTTGAGTCCATCGCCGTAGAGCGGCACCGGCAAGCCGTCGAGCAGGTTGGTGACGAACAGTGGGATGACCTTTTCCGGGTACTGGTAGGGCCCGTAGTTGTTGGAGCAGCGGGTAATCCGCACGTCCATACCGTGGGTCCGGGCGTACGCCCGGACTAACAGATCGGCACTTGCCTTGGACGCCGAGTACGGCGAGTTCGGCTCCAGCAGATGATCCTCCCGGCAGGAACCCGACTCTATGGACCCGTAAACCTCGTCGGTGGAGATGTGCACGAATCGCGCTACCCCCGCATCCAGCGCAGCCTGGAGCAGGATCTGGGTGCCGACCACGTTGGTCACCACAAACGGATCGGCCCCCAGGATCGAGCGGTCCACATGCGATTCCGCTGCGAAATGCACTACCGCATCGATACCCACCATCAAGTCGGCCACCAATGACTCGTCGGTGATGTCGCCTTTCATGAAATGCAGCGCCGGGTGAGTGGCAACCGGAGCAAGATTCGACTCATTACCGGCATAGGTCAGCTTGTCCAGTACTACGATTTCGGCGCCGGCCAGTGTCGGCTCAAGACCCTCCAGCACCCGGCGGACGAAGGTGGATCCGATGAAACCCGCACCGCCGGTGACCAGTAACCGCATTGGAGCGTCCTCCTGGAGTTCGCAGCCAATCCCGACTTGATGACGGTCGAGTCTGCCACGGCAACCTGACCAGAGGTTCACACGTCTGGACTAGACAGCAAGCTACGGCCATCACCCAGGGCCGTGGCCTGGCTCAGCACTGGCGCTGCCGCCACATAGTCGCAGGACGCAGGAGGGCATCCGTGGACGACACGCCGGGGCGGTCGGGGAACTCCGGCAGGAGGCCCGATCGGTCTGGTTCGGTGCGGCGCGGCCCTGGGCAGTGCGATTCGGATCGGCACGGAGTCCGCAGGTCAAGGCCGCAGCGCGGGCCGAGCGTCGGATCTGTGCCGAGGCGCCGTCCGCGCGCCGGCACCCGACCGCGTTACCGATGGGGGCTGCAGCTCGCCCGGGTCACCGTCGCCATGGTTTCGATGCTGGTGTTCGGCGTTACGGGTTACGGTTGGAGCTCCTTTCGGGACTTGCACCAGGGGCTGAAGACCACCGATGTGATCGGCGCGCCGGCCCCGGATAAGGCCACCGACATACTCCTGGTGGGTTTGGACAGCCGGACGGATGCACACGACAACCCGTTGCCCCGGGAGGTGCTGGCGCAGTTACGCGCTGGCGACAACGAGGGCGAACTGACCGACACCATGATCTTGGTGCGCATCCCGAACGATGGGCAGCACGCGGTTGCGATCTCCCTGCCGCGGGATCTGTATGTGGAGTTGCCCGATGGGTATGGCAAGCACAAGCTCAACTCGGCGTTCGCCCGAGCCAAAAGCGCCACCGAGGAGCGCCTCGTGGCCCAAGGCGCCGACCCGGCGACGGCGCGCGCCATGTCCGTCGCCGCCGGCCGTAAGGAGTTGCTGGAGGCGGTCAGAGACCTTACCGGGGTCGGCATCGACCACTACGCGGAGATCAACCTGCTCGGCTTCGTCCTGCTCACTGATGCCGTCGGTGGCGTTCCGGTATGCCTGCGGGCACCGGTCCACGACAGGTTCTCAGGCGCCAACTTCCCCGCCGGCCCGCAGCTGATCTCAGGACCGGACGCGCTGGCCTTTGTCCGGCAGCGGCATGGACTGCCGCGCGGTGATTTGGACCGGATCGTGCGCCAGCAGGCTTACCTGGCTTCGCTGGCGAACAAGATATTGACCGCGGGGACGCTAGCCAACCCCAGCCGGATCCGCCAGCTGGTAAACGCTGCCCAGCAGTCCCTGGTCCTCGACGATGGTTTCGACGTGCTGGATTTCGCCACCCGGATGCGGGGCTTGACGGCCGGCAACGTGGCGTTTGAGACCGTCCCAGTGCTCGGCGACGGGGAGAGTGACACCGACGGCGCGGTGCTCAACGTCGACCCGGAGGCGGTGCGCAGCTTCGTCGCGCAAGCCGTCGACCCGTCCGCGCGCGCCGCGGCGGGGCCGGCGACGGCAGCAGCGATCACGGTCGATGTGTTCAACGCCGCTGCGGTGGCGGGGCTCGCCAGATCGGTCTCCGAGCAGCTGATCGAGCAGGGATTCGCCGAAGGGGCGGTCGGCAACAGCCCCGCGCGCACCAGCAGCGTGGTGCGCTACCCAACCGGTGATGAGGACGCCGGGCGCCTGGTGGCCGACGCGCTGGGCGGCCTGCCGATCGAGGAGGATGCCGACCTCAGTCTGGGCACTGTCCGGGTCTACCTCGGCAAGAACTATGCAGGCCCGGGCAAACGGCGGACCGGGGGCGCATTGCTGCAACCGCGCGGCACCGCCCGCGCTAGCGAGGCCGCGCGGACGGCTGCGCCGATAAGTGGAGGCATCGAGCGCGCCTCAGTCCCAACGTTGGCCAGCCCGGTGCCACCACCGCCGGCCCCGCCACGGCCGACCATGGTCGGTGGCGACGTGCCCTGCGTGTCCTGACCGCAGCCCACCGACCCCGCCCCCACCCAGCCCCGACATGGAGACATATCGGGCTTCTGCGCCCCGGTTCACCCCGATATGTCGCCATGTCGGGGCTGGTGAAGGAGTGGAGAGCTGCGCACTAAGCTGCCCAGCTGATGACCATCACTGACCAGGTGCTCGGCCCGCTGCTGCGCGCCGACCCCGCCAAACCGCGGATCACTCACTACGACGACGCCACCGGCAGCCGCGTCGAACTGTCCGGCGCCACACTGGCCAACTGGGCGGCCAAGACCGCGAACTGGTTACGTGACGAGTTGGGCATCCAACCCGGTGATCCGGTCGCGGTGCTGCTGCCGCCGCACTGGCAGACCGCCGGGGTGTTGCTGGGCGCATGGTGGTGCGGGGCGACGGTGGTCACCTCGGCCGCCGGCGCAGCTGTCGCGCTGTGCGGGATCGACCGGATCGGCGACACCGCCGGAGCTGACGAGCTGGCCGCACTGGGACTCGACGCGTTGGGGATGGGTCTGGCGTCCTTGCCGCCAGGGGTGCGGGACTTCGCCAGCGAAGTTCGGTTGCATGGCGACATGTTCCGGTCCGGCGGGTCGGGACCGGACACCGAGACCGTGCTCGCCTCAGCTCGGGCCAAGGTCGGGGCGCTGGGTCTGGCCGCCGGGGACCGCCTGCTGTGCACCACTGGCTGGGATGCCACCGCACCCGGCGAGGTTTTGCTCGCGGTACTCATTACTGATGGCTCGCTGGTCCAGTGCACGAATCCGGATCTTTCCGTGCTGCCGCACCGCTGCGAGGCCGAGCGGGTGACCGTCACCCTGGGCGTTGACGTGCCGCCGCTGCGCCGCGCCGGATGATCAGTGGGCGGAACTCGGTCACCGCGAGCGCAGGCCATCGAGCAGCCGCGCCGGGCAGATGTCTACCGGAAACGAGATCGTCGTAGCGGGCCACCAGTATATCCGGCTGGACCTCGCTGGTGAGCGCGATCCGCAGCACGAACAGCGCAGCCAACACCCGTAGTCCCGCTGGGCATTCTTGCCGCAGAACCTCCCCTCCTGCCCGGTGCCGGCCTGCTAGGCGGTACGACAATTCGCCGCGGCTACTGCAGCTTGTCACTGATGTGACACATACCCGCGATAGGGTGGTGTCGAGGGGTGATTCGGGCAGATTCGGCGGGGATCATGCGGCGTGTGTTGATGTTGCTTGTCTTGCTGCTGGTAGTTGCGGCGTGTTCAGGAACACCGGCCGGATCACGCGGCGTGAGCGCTCCCCCACAACCAAAAGCGCACGTCAGCATCCTGCCCGCGGATAAAACCGCGAACGTCAGCCCGACCCTTCCGGTCTCGGTGCAAGTCACCGACGGTGTCCTGGTGCGTGTTGCGCTGACCAACCCGGAGGGTAAGGCCGTGGCCGGCACGTTGAGCGCGGACCGGCACAGCTGGACCACCGCAGAGCCGCTGGGCTACGGCAAGACCTACACCTGGAGCGGCACCGCCACCGGTCCTGATCATCTTTCGGTACCCGTTGCCGGCTCGTTCAGCACCGTCACGCCGAACGAGCAACCGCACGCGACGCTGAACATTGGCGACGGCGATACCGTGGGCATCGCCGCACCGATCATCTTGCAGTTCGACGACCACGTGTCCGACAAGGCCGCAGTGGAGCGTGCGCTCCAAGTGCAGACCTCGGTGCCCACCGAAGGATCGTGGGCCTGGCTACCTGACGACAACGGCGGATCCCGAGCGCACTACCGGCCCAGGGACTACTGGCAGCCTGGCACCCACGTCAGCGTCACCGCCAAGCTTTACGGTGTCGCCTTCGGCGGCGGTTCCTACGGCAGGGAGGACATCAGCACACAGTTCACCATCGGCCGCGCGCAGATCGTCAAGGCAGACGTCAATAGCCATCGCATGATCGTCATCCGGGACGACCAGGAAGTGATGAACTTCCCAGCCAGCTACGGGCTGAGCTCCGACCCGAATCGCAACACCACCAGCGGCATTCACGTGGTGATGAACAAGGCGCAGACCGTGCTGATGTCCAACCGGGCCTACGGATACGTCAACATCCCCGAGCACTGGGCGGTGCGGATCTCCAACAACGGAGAGTTCATCCACGCCAACCCGGAGACCACCGGCGTGCAAGGCTCATCCAACGTCACCCACGGGTGCGTGAACCTGTCCACCGCCAATGCGCAGGAGTACTACGAGTCTGCGATCTTCGGGGATCCCGTCGAGGTGACCAACAGCCCGACTCCGCTGACCGCCGCTGACGGCGACATCTACGACTGGACTGTGCCCTGGGACAGCTGGTTGGCGATGTCGGCCCTGCACTCCTGACGGCCTGCGGTCCCGTAGCAACGGACATACCGCACAATTAGCGCGCCAAATAAATCCGCTATGTGTCCGGACTATAACTGTATGTTTTCACCAGCGTAAGCCGTAACGCACGTTTACCGGCCCGCGATGAACCCTGTACGGACGGCCCGGCAAGGGGGGTTCATGGCGACACGACGCATTGGATCCCGAATAGGGGCCGCGCCCATCAGGCGCACTTGCGCTCTCACCCGCCCAAAACCGTGGACTCTACGGGCACCCACGCGCGCGGCGTGCGGGTGACGAGTTTTGGAATCAACTAACGAACCGAGAGGCTGAGATGGGTAACTATATCGTCAACGGCGAAATTGTCGACGTACGCGAGGAACGGCCAACCGCCGCCGATCTCAAGCGCTACAGCAAAAGCGTTCTGTCAGACTGGGTAATGGCGAGCATGCCCGACGGCCAGATCGTGAAGGTTGAAGACAACAAACCGTTGCCGGCCAATGCGGTCGACTACTCGGTAGTCACGCCGTTCACCTACGGGAGCGCAGATCAGCAGGGATGAGGTCGTCGATGATCAACGATCTCGAAACCCGACGACGACTGAGCCGACTCAAAACCGAGGCTATACTACTTTCGCAACAGTTCGGCAACGTCCGATTCGACACGCAGAGCGGCACCTGGTTCTATGTCGAGCGATTTCCGATCGCTGACGGCTGGAACAAGACGCATATCGAAGTGCTCATCGATATCCCACACGGCACTCCCGGCTACCCTTCGGTACCACCGGAATGGTTTTGGACGGACTACGATTTGCGCACAAACCAGGGTCAGCCCCTCAACCACTTCTTTACGCGCGGCCCGAGTAGCGACAGAGAGCACCTTGACCACGGATGGGGACACTTCTGCGTGCACCTCATCGGTTGGCGACCGGCGGGCGGCGCAGACTTAACGCGCGGCCATAGTTTAATGACTTACCTCAATCTGATCGCTGCAATCTTCCGCGATCGGCGCACCCTGAGTGGAGCATGACGATGGCACTTGAGGTGCACGACATTGTACTGAGTTCACGTCTTTGGTTACAGTTGCGCGATCATCTGCTACCCACTGGCGGCGGATCAGGGCAGCAATGGAACACCAACGAGCAATTAGCATTCATTCTTGCGGCGCCCAACGTCTCTGCTTGCAGGATACGTTTGATAGGTCGTGAGCTGATCTTAGCGCAGCGCACGAATTTGGCGCATCAGTCGCCGTCTGCCATCGGGCCAGACGGTCAGTTCGTCGCCGATGCGCTGACCAGGTGCCGGCAAGAGGGCTGGAGTCTCATTGAGGTCCACTCACATCCTTTTGACTCGGGGCCGCGGACGACCTTTAGCGGCATCGACTGGTCCAACGACCGCTTGAAAATGCCACGCCTCGCGTCGATGTTACCCGAGCCGTTTTACCACGCTACGATCGTCGTCGGGCAACACAGCCTCGACGCACATTACTATCAACGCACTACCGGGGCGATCCTGCCTGTGCCCCAGGTGACGGTCGTTGGTGGCGACTGCGACGATTCAACGATCTTACGTCACTTTCCGTCATCGACCTCTGCGCTGCCCCTGGTAGGGTCGCCAGAAGCACGGCACAGCCGCCAGGTTCCGCTGCTCGGCGCATCCACTCAAGAGGCCTTCTCAAAAGCGTGCATCGCTGTCGTCGGCCTAGGCGGTCTTGGGTCTTTCGCGTCCTTAGAACTTGCCTACCTCGGCGTCGGCCACCTGGTTCTCATTGATCCGGACCGCATAGAGACCAGTAACCTCAACCGGCTCATCGGCGCCGGACCCAAGGACGTCGGCCGGTACAAGGTTGACGTGTTTCGTGAGTTTATCGGGCGGGTGGCGCCCAAGGTCGAGGTGACCGCCGTCCCAGCTCCTTTGTTGGATAGCGTGGCGCTTGACCACGCTAAAACGGCCGATTTGTTGCTAGGCTGTGTCGATGGGCACGGCGCCCGCCTGTCGTTGAACCATCTATCCATTCGTTATCTTATCCCGCTTATCGATGCCGGTACCGGTGCCCGATCCGCCACGGGGGACCTCGCCGCAAAACTCGGTGGGCAGGTCCAAGTGGTCGCACCGGGGTTGGGATGCCTCGAATGCCGTGGCTTTATCCATGCGCAACAAGCGGCGTACGATTTAGCGCCGCCCGCGGTGCAGGAATATGAGCGAGCCCACGGGTACGGCACCGGCCAGGCCGCCCCATCGGTAATTTTCCTGAATGGCGTGGTAGCCTCGATGCAGGTTGCCCTAGCCGTTCGAATTCTTTCCGCCGAGCCGGGACAGGACTATCCGGCGCCGAAGTTAGCCATTTACGATGCACAGGCTCAGCGCGCATTTCCGGCGGCTGTAAGCTACTCGCCGGAGTGCGCGACTTGCGGTATTGATGGGGTCGTCGGAGTGGCCGACTTGGCGCCATTGCGAGCTGCGCCGGCGGCGGGACCTTCTTTCGCATCAACAATATTGGTCACTGGAGCTAGCCGGAGCTGAAAATGCCGGATCCTATTCCGAGGAATCGAAGCGCGCAGGGTCGTCGGGGCCGCCGGCTGAGTCGGCAGAGAGGTTGGCGAGGCGCCTTCCGGCGCACCCTGGACAACGTCGAGGGCGCCGAGCCCGGTATGCCGCAGCAATGCACACTTGTCGGACCCGCAGTTCGCCTGGACCAGCCGCTACGGCGGACGCAGGAGGACACCGTTCCTGCCGCTCCTGCTTCGCCCCCTCCACCGCCACCGGCGGCCGTCCCGGCCACCCCAGCACAACCTCTCCGGCGCAACCTTGACAACCATGAACCGGCCGCGGCCGCGCCGCTTCCGCCTATCACATCGGTATCCCCACTAGAGGAAGCCTTGCGGCGCGCCGAAAGCAACACCGCACAACCCGTGCCGCCCCCACCCCCGCTGCCGACACCCCGCCCACCCCAACCCCTCGAGCGCACCGACAACAACACCGCACAAGTTCCGCCACCTCCACCCCAGCGCCCGCCTGCCGGGCCGGGGACCCGGCGACGCCGACCGTTGCAACGCCCACCGAGGCGATGGCGGCCCAGCACCAATGCGCTTGTCGGCGGGTCGCTGGCGGCTAGTGTTGCCCTGGTCGTGGGGCTCACCCTGCCGCTTCTCTCATCCGGTACGCCCACAGACTCGCCGGTCGCACCACCAGCGAGTGACCATCCCGGCGCCGCGGCGGCCCCGGACGGGCAAGGCATTGCCGGGGACAACCTCGCGCCCGTGGCAGGCCCGCTTGGTGACCAGCCGGGTGCGGTG
>DASQVU010000601.1:0-2928 GCA_035640615.1 Pseudonocardiaceae bacterium | reverse complement strand
TCGGGGTTCAGCGGGCTCGGACACGGTGGGAGGATGCGCCGGCACGATCCGTTCAACCTCCTCGTCGAGATCATCATCATGGTGATTGTCGTCTTAGTGATGCTGTCCATCGTGGGTGTCATTCGCTGATGAACTGCCGCTGCCGTTGCCGGTCGGTATTGAGATTCATCGTTTCGTGAGCAGACAGGCCGGGACCTTCGGCCCGGCGCTGGCCGTGCCATTGCGCTCGGCCGCCGGCATCAGCGGGGTGTTGCTGGCCGTGCGGGACAAGGGCGCCGCCCCGTTCGAGCCGGAGCAGGTTCCCGTGCTCGGCTCCTTCGCCGACCAAGCGGCGCTGGCCCTGGAAACCGCCCAGACCCAGCGGGCCCAACAGTTGCTGGAGCTGCTCGCCGACCGCGACCGGATCGCCCGGGATTTGCACGATCACGTGATCCAGCGGCTCTACGCCGCCGGCATGAGCTTGCAGGGCACGCTGCGCCTGGTCACCGGGCACGACGCGCGCGGGCGGATCCACCAGGTCGTGGACCAGCTCGACGACACGATCCGGGACATCCGGACCACGATCTTCGACCTGCACACCACCGGGGAGGACAAACCGGGCAGCCTGCGCCGCCGGCTGCTCGATGCCGCCGCGGCGGTCTCGACCGCCGGGCCGGCCCCGTCGGTGCGCATGTCGGGTGCTGTCGATACTCGGGTGCCCGCAGCCATCGCCGAGCACGCCGAAGCGGTGGTCCGGGAAGGAGTCAGCAACGCCGTCCGCCACGCGCACGCCAGCGCCATCACCGTCACCGCCGAAGCGGGTGAAGACCTGGCCATCGAGGTGAACGACAATGGCATCGGCATCCCCGAAGGCGTCGCCCGCAGCGGCCTAGCGAACCTGGAAGAGCGTGCGGCGGCCTGCCACGGCACCTTCACCGTCGCCGCCCAGCCAGGCGATACTCGCCTGACCTGGCGCGTGCCGCTGCCGTGAATATCCTGCGCTGGAGTCACGGCCTGACGCTGGGCCGAGAGGTTCCCCGAAGCGTGTCAAGGCGCTGGCGGTACTCTTGATCGTCGATCTCACCACGGGCGAACCGCTCGGCCAGCACCTGCTCAGGCGTTAACCGGGGCGTGGTCGACCGATCGCCGCGGTTCAGGTACCGGAACAAAGCAATCGCCCCGAGAATGATCAGACCCCAGAACAGCACCGTAGTAATGGTCATGAAAAGAGCACCCCAACCGCCCATGGGGCCATACCACCACATCATGTCCATCCCTTTCCCTGTTTGACCGGCTCACCCTCATCATGAGCCGGTACCGGTCGCCACGCACCGGACTTTGGTCACGGAGACCACCGCGAAAGTCCCAGCCCCGTTCACGCCGGCTGACGCGCCGGCCAGTGCTCCGTTCAGTTTTTGAGCGGATGACGTGGTTGGTTCAGCCGCTGCTGGTGGCCTCTGCGGCGAGGGGCAGCTCGATGCAGTCCGACTGGCAGCCACCGGCGGTGGTGGTGGCGTGAGGGGGCGCCGGCCTGTGCAGTACTGCCCGGGTGGGCATGATGGCGAGCTTGCCGTCGCGCATCGACCCCACGCCGTCCACGATCAGCGAGTAGTCACTCGGGTCCGTGGGTGGACACACCACGGTGACCAAGGGATGGGCCGCGAGGTTCGCGGAGGTCTTGTGACCCGGGTTCCCAATAAGCAGTGTGTCGTTGGCCAGCGACGGGTGCACCGCCACAAGATGTGCATGGCCATCGTCCCCGACGGTTATCAAGTACGCGAAGTGATATCTCGGCAGTGTGTCCGCCAATCGCTGCGGCGATCCGTTCATGCTCATGATCGCACCGTATCCCCGCGCTATTGAGCAGGATAGGGCCATTCGTCCCGCGTCGACGGAGCCGACGGGCCGTGGCAGGCGCCGGCCCGGGCCAGCATGATGTAGCCGGGTACCTGGCGAAAGAAGGTCGTCCATGAGCGCAGATGAAGACCGTCCCGAACTGCGGGTGCTCAGCGCTGACGAGTGCTACCAGTTGTTGGCCACCCAACAGATAGGGCGTCTAGGCGTCAATGCCGAGCATTATCCCGTCATTTTTCCGGTGAACTTCGCCTTAGATCGAGCTGGCGTGATCGTGATCCGTACCAACGCTGGCACGAAGCTTGCCGCGGCTGACCACGCGAACGTGACGTTCGAAGTTGATTACATTGACCAGCAGACTCGCAGTGGCTGGAGCGTGCTCGCGCGCGGCCTCGCCGAGGAAGTGACCAGCGAGCACCGGGACGAGCTGGTCGAACGTACCAAGGCCAGTGGCGTGCAGCCGTGGGCACCAGGTCACCGCGGGCACTGGATGCGCTTAATCCCGCATTCGATCAGTGGCCGCCGGATCGTGCCAGGTGAGCTACCCCCGCCCTTCGAGCCTGGGGCCTATCTGTAATTGGCCACCGCCACCGTGCTAGTTCTGGTGAATCTGACCGTGACGTTCATGCCGGGGATGAGAGTAAGGTTCTTCGGCGCAGCAAAGGTGATCTTCATCGGGATCACCTGGGCGAGTTTCTGAAGATTTCCGGTGGTGTTGCCTTGCGGGAATGCGGAAAGCACTCCCGCGGAGTTGGGTTGATTTCGCGGACATAACCGGTAAGCGTGCTGTCAGGATAGGCATCGACGGTGATGTCGACCTGCTGACGGGGTGCACGTGGCGGATGAGGATGAAGGTCCTTTCTAACAGTGCATTTGGCTCGACGCCCGGCACTCGGAGGTCCGCCAATATCGGTCTTATTCGCGAACCTGCGCACGAAGGTGGTCCACGATGATCGAAATCTTGTCCGACATGCCCAAGGACACCTTCGGTGGCCGAATTTCCGGCACCCTGACCCGGGATGACTACGTGACCACCCTCCTGCCGATCCTACGGAGGATGAGGGACAGTGGCCGGCCGTTGCGCCTTCTGATAGT
>DASQVU010000600.1:0-2166 GCA_035640615.1 Pseudonocardiaceae bacterium | reverse complement strand
CAATTCGCCGGATTTCAGTGACCGCCAGCCGGGATTGTCGTCCATACGCTCGCTGGCGAGCACCACCGCGGGGGCGGTGGCCAGGGTTGCTGAGCGGACGCGTACCCGACCAGCGGCGCTGGCTTGATCGAGGTGACGCTGCCCGTGTGGGCCACCGGCCGGGCGCTGCAGCACCAGCAGGTCGTGCGTGTCGGGGTAGCGCAGCGCGAACAGCTCGTCGGGGGTGGTGAGGATCATGTTGATCGCATAGATCGGCAGGTTGGCCGCGATCCAGCGGGCGGCACTGGTGATGCCGGCGGCGATGTCGCCGCCGTGGTCGTCGGTGTGCCGGGTGATCAAGACGAAGAACCGTTCGGAATCGGTCTCGCCATGCACCAGCGGCAGGTAATCACCCAGCTCGGCCTCCAGGCGCGGCAAATCTGCAATGACACCGTTGTGCGCGAACAGCCGGCCACGCTGCTGGAACGGGTGGGTGTTTTCCGGGCGTAGCCCCCCGGTGGAGGCGTAGCGGATGTGGGCGATGAACGTGCTGGAGACGCGCTCCTTGGCTTCCTGGGCGAACTGCTGGTCCTGGTAAGCGGCGATGGGTGCCTTGTCCACCCGGGGGGTTCCGTCGGCGTCGAAGGTCCCCAGCCCGGTGCCGTCAGGTTCGCGGCGGCTCTGCACGGCCAGGCTATCCGGCGCCTCCAGCAGCCAGAACGTCGCCCGAATGCGCTGCGAGCCGCCGGAGAGGCCAAACAATCGACACATTGCCACTAGCTACCCCGGCCGCTCGCCCACCACACCCGCGCGGTCAGGCGGCGAGCAGGGGCAGGGTGGAGCGGCCGGGGCCGAGGACCGGCTCAGGGTCGGTGCGCAGGACATCGGCGATTAGGGTGGCGTAGATATCGCGGAAGTCGGTGGTGGGTTTCAGATCGCCGTCGTTGAGGTCGGTGAGGCTGGGTTGGGTGCCGATGAACCCGCCCCGGACCGGTGCGCCGGCGACCAAGACGGGTCCGGCGGTGCCGTGGTCGGTGCCCTCGTTGGTGTTGGCGGCCACCCGGCGACCGAACTCGGAGTAGGCCACCAGCACGACGTTGCGGCCCCGGGCAGTGCCTTGCATCCGGGACAGGAAGCCGGTGATCGCCTGATCCACTGCGGTGAGCAGGCGCTGCTGGGTGGGACGTTCGGCGGTATGGGTGTCGAAACCTCCCAAGCTGACCGAGTACGCCTGGGTCGGGGCGCCCAGCTCCACGCAGCGGGCCACCACCTTCAGCTGGGTGGCCAACGCCCCACCGCCAGGTGGGGCTGTGGTGCTGTGGGCCAGCGCCGGGCCAAGGGCCCTCGCGGTGCGGTGCAGGTCGGTGATGGCTCGCGCGGCGAGGGCTTGTACCGGCGGTTCTCCGGCGCAGGGCTGCCCGAGGGCTTCGAAAGCGCTTGCCAGTGGGCCGGTCGGCAGGGTGAGCCCGTGCAGTGGCAAGGCGGCGCCGGCGGTGGTCGCGCCGGCGAGCATGGGCGGCAGCACCGGTTCCAGGGAGACGGCGCGTAGTGGATCGTGCCCGGTGGTGTCGAGCCAGCGGCCCAGCCAGCCGGTGGGCAGCGGGTGATCTGGTGAGGCGGTCTGCCAGATGTCCATGGAACGGAAGTGGCTGTGGTCGGGCCGGGGGTAGGACACCCCGCGCACGATCGCCAAATGGCCCTGGTCCCACAGCGCCTTCAGGCCGGTCATGCCGGGGTTGAGCCCGAGCCCGTCGGCGAGCGGGTGCACCTCCTCCTCGGTGTAGGCGAGCTCGGGCCGGGCGTCGTGGTAGGCGGGGTCGCCGGCCGGGATCACGGTGTTCAAGCCGTCGTTGCCGCCGTAGAGAGTGACCATGACCAGCACGCCGGCGCCCACCGGCAGCGGGTCGGTGCGGGCCCGGGAGAGCAAGGCCGCCCAGCCCGCAGTCGCGGTGGCAGCGGCGATGGCGGCGCCGCCGGAGTAAGTGAGGAACCGGCGCCGGGTCAGGAAGCTCACCACGGGTCCTCCAAGCTCATGCGCTGACGGTGTTTTCCGGGCTGGCGAGGGCCAGCGCCACCAGCTGGGCGGGATCGTTGGCCAGGGTGCGCAGCGCGCCGCGGGTCCGGTCGGTGAGGGTCGGCATGCCCAGCAGCGCGGCGGCCGCGTCGGCGCGGTCCGCCGGTGCGGTA
>DASQVU010000599.1:0-7650 GCA_035640615.1 Pseudonocardiaceae bacterium | reverse complement strand
CCGCGCCTTCGAGCTCGCGGTCGACTACGCCCAGCAGCGCAAGACCTTCGGCAAGCCGATTGCCCAGCATCAGGCGATCGCCTTCAAGCTGGCCGAGATGGCCACCAAGGTCGAAGCCGCGCACTTGATGATGGTCAACGCCGCCCGGCTGAAGGATTCCGGCCAGCGCAACGACGTGCAGACCGGCATGGCCAAGCTGCTGGCGAGCGAGTACTGCAAGGAAGTCACTGACGATGCCTTCCGCATCCACGGCGGGTACGGCTACTCCAAGGAGTACGAGATCGAACGGCTGATGCGCGAAGCGCCGTTCTTGCTCATCGGTGAAGGCACCAGCGAGATCCAAAAGACGATCATCAGCAAGGGATTGCTACGAGAGTACGCTGCGCGGGGATGATCCAGCGTTGGTACGACGGGGCAGCTCCTCGTCGACGAGGTGATGCGTTATGACCAGTCCGTTCAATGCTCAGGGCCAGATGCCCGGCCTGCCCACTCCACCCACCGGCTGGCCCATCGGCTCCTACAGCACCTATGCCGAGGCTCAGCGCGCGGTGGACCACCTCGCTGACAACCAGTTCCCGGTCGCCGAGGTCACGATTGTCGGAGTGGACCTCATGCTGGTGGAGCGCGTCTTGCGCCGGTTGACCTGGGGCCGGGTACTCAGCCAGGGAGCTGCGTCGGGCGCATGGTTCGGTCTGTTCGTCGGGGTGCTGCTGAGCCTGTTCGCCTCCCAAGCCGGGACCGGGATCATCCCGATCCTGGTGGGGCTGGCCACCGGCGCGGTGTTCGGCACCGTGTTCGCGGCCGCCGGTTATGCCGCGACCCGCGGCCGCCGGGATTTCGCCTCGTCGAGTCAGCTGGTGGCCGGCCGTTACGACGTGTTGTGCCAACCACGGCACGCCGAGCAAGCTCGCGACATGCTCGCCAAACTGGCCATGGGCCCCGGCCCCGCCCCCGCCTGACCCTCCCCCTACACCGACATGGAGACATATCGGGCTTTTCTGGGGGTCAAAACCCGATATGTCTCCATGTCGGGGGCTGGTTGGCGGGGGTAGGGGCTGGCTAGCGGGGGAGGCAGTGCCAGCTGATGAGGGCTTCGATGAGGCCGGTGACGATGGGCAGGGTTGCCAGGGCGTGGGCGTCGCACCAGCGGACGTCGTCAGCGTCGTCGCCCGGACGCAGCGCGCCGCCGGTCGGCCGGCAGCCGTAGTCATAGATGTCGAAGATCGCTCCGCCCGGGGCATGCCGTTGCACGTTCCCCAGCAGCTGGATGATCTCGACCACCAGCCCGGTCTCCTCGGCTACCTCGCGGATCACTGCGTCAGCATCGGTCTCGCCAGCCTCTACCCGGCCGCCGGGCACCGACCACCGTCCCCGTCCCGGCTCATGGGCCCGCCGTACCAGAAGCAGCCGGCCCACGTCATCGAAGATCACCGCCCCGACGCACCGGATCCACCGCTCGGCTACACCTGCCATCAGCGATCACGGTAGTAGGCTCGCGAGTGTCGCCGCTTGAGCGATCAGCGAAATGCGCGACAATGGCAGCGCCCGCTGTGCGCAGCAGCGAGACAGGTAGGTCACAGTGAGTGCGAAGATGCTGCAGGCGGCGCTGACATGATTGGTCGGCAGTCCAACGTCTTGCTCAATCCCGCGGTAGAGCGGCGGGTGATTCGGGTGCGGCGGCACTGGGCAGTTCTGATCAAGCCGCTCGCGCAGACCATCGGGGTCTTGATTGTGGCGTTTGTGCTCTCCAAGCTGCTCAGCCTGGTAGGCGACCTGTGGTTGCTGCAGTCATTGCTCTGGTACATCGCCGTCGCGGCGTTGATCCGCTACGCCTGGAAGGTGCTGGAGTGGTGGGTTGAGATCATCATCGTCACCGACAAGCGGTTCATGGTCACCAGCGGCATCATCGAGACGAAGAACTCCATGATGCCGATCACCAAGGTGACGGACATGAGCTTCATGCGCCCGTTTCTCGGGCAGCTGCTGGGTTACGGCACGCTGCGGATCGAGTCGGCCGGTCAAAAGCAGGACTTGGAATACATCAGGTTCCTGCCCCGGCCGGAGGAGGTCTTCCAAGCGATCTCTGGGCTGATCTTCGGTGACAAGAAGCAACCCCGCTCCCACAACCTCGAACGCCCCCCTGTCCGTCGCAGGCGCCGGCCCCGCATAAGTTTGTTCGATCCGGAACGAGGGCTGCCGTAGCCGGTGTAGTTGGGGAAGACTGGCGCTGGTGCGTATCGATTTGCACGCCCACTCCACCGCGTCCGATGGCACGGACACTCCCGCGCAACTCATGGCCGCCGCAGCCGCCGCTGGCCTTGAGGTGGTGGCACTGACCGACCACGACACCACCACCGGATGGGCGGAGGCTGTCGAAGCCTTGCCTGCCGGCCTGCGATTGATCCGGGGTGCGGAGTTTTCCTGCGACGCACCGGACGGCCGGGGCGGCCGGGCGCCGGTTCACCTGCTCGGCTACCTGTTCGATCCCGACGCGAATGCGATCATCGCCGAACAGCGAAGGCTGCGTGACGAGCGACGCGCCCGGTTGCACACCATGGCGGCGCGGATGGCCGGGGACGGGTTCCCGATAGATCCGGACGCGTTACTCGGCAGCCTCCCGCCGGAAGCTCCAGCCGGTCGACCGCATCTGGCGCGGGCGCTTGTGTCCGCCGGCGTGGTCAGCAGCGTTGATGAAGCCTTCCACCGGTTCCTGAACTTCGGCGGCAAGTATTACCTCGAGCGGGCCGATACCGATGTGTGCACCGCCATCCAGATGGTGCGCGGCGCCGGTGGAGTTGCGGTGCTGGCGCATCCTGCGGCTCGTCGCCGCGGGCCGGTGATCGAGCACTCGGTTATCGCCGAGCTTGCCGAGCAGGGGCTGGCCGGGTTGGAAGTTGACCACCCCGATCAGACCGCTGCGGATCGCGCTGCCCTGCGTGACCTCGCGAGCGCGTTGGATCTGATCATCACCGGCTCGAGCGACTACCACGGCACGAACAAGACAGTGTCACTGGGACAGGAGACGACTGACGTAGAGTCACTGGAGCGGATCGAGGATCTCGCCACGGCCAACATCGGCGACGCGGTGAGCGGCGCAACCGAGGGCCACGGTGTCACCGCGGATGGGTACGGTAAGCGGGATGGCACGGCAGGCGGATCCGCCGGCGCACTTGGTCCCGCGGAGGCGGCATATCAACAGCCGAGGCATTAATCCCGGCGCAGGCGGGATGAAGCAGGGTGAGTTGGACCTTGGGGGCCTGCCCCGGCCGTTGGTGCGGGTCACTCCGGCCAAGCTCAGCACCTGGATCGGCTGCCCCCGCCGCTACCGGATGGCTTACCTCGATCGGCCTACCCCGGCACGTGGTGGCGCCTGGGCGCACAACACCTTGGGCGCGGTGGTGCACACCGCGCTGCGGGCGTTGTTTGATCTTGCGCCGGGGCGGCGCCGTCCGCATGTTGCGGCTGCGCTAGTAGCGACGCACTGGTCCGGGGAAGGTTTTGCCGACGACGCGCAGGCCTCGGACTACCGCAGCCGCGCGCAGGACTGGGTGGCGCGCTACGTCGAGGAGCTCGACCCCGATCTCGATCCGGTGGGCGTCGAACGGTGGGTCTCCGCGCCAACCCAGCGAATCGTCGCCGAAGGTCGGGTAGACCGGATCGACGAGCGGGACGGCGAGCTGGTCGTGGTGGACTACAAGACCGGTCGCCAGGAGCTCACCGCCGATGACGCGCGCGGCTCCCAGGCGCTGGCGCTGTACGCCTTCGCGGCCCGGCGCACGCTACGCCGAGAGTGCCGCCGGGTCGAGCTGCATCACCTGCCTACCGGTACCGTCGCCGCCTGGGAGCACACTGAGCAGTCGCTGACCAGGCACTTGCGGCGTGCTGAAGAGGCGGCTGAGGAAATCGCGCTGGCCACCGACACCCTGGAAACGGGAGGCGATCCGGAAATGCTGTTCCCACCAGCGCCTGGACGAGCCTGCTCGTGGTGCGATTTCCGGCGGCACTGCCCCGAGGGGCGCGCCAGCGCACCCGATCTCCCGCCATGGTCGCTGCTCGCACCGTGACCGTAGTGCGGGATCGAGTCACCCTGGGTCTGTCCGGTGTGCTGGCCGGAGGTCTGGTGGCGCTGGCGGTCGCGGTGTGCCTGGCGCAGTGGTGGGCCGGTAGCTCAGGTGATCCCGGTCCCGGCGCGCCGGCGGTTGTCGGCCATGTGCTGGCCGCGCTAGCCGCCGTGGTGTTGCAGCTTATCGCCGAGCGTTTCGCTGGCCGCTTTGCGACGCTGGCTGCCGGGTCTGTGGTGGTGCTCGCGGCGGCCGTGCTGTGGTTCGGCTGGTGGGCTTGAGCCCCCCAAGCTGCCCTAGCCCGCTCGCAGCGCGACAAGGGTGGCGCCGCGTTGCTCGAGTATCACTGCGCCGGAGCTGGCGGTGTTCACCGGGCCGCGGTAGCCGCCGCGGTCCACGGGCAGCGCTCCGACCTGCTCACCGGTGGTGGTGTCCAGCACGGCCAGCGACCCGGGCATCGGCAACAGCAGCCGTCCGGCGACTTCAGAACCAGGTCCCAGCGATGCCTGCCGGGTCCATCGAGGTCGCAGATCACTGGTGTCCAACGCGACGGTGGCCGAGCCGGTGAACCAGTACAGCTCGGTCGCGGTGGCGGTGATGTCGACAACACCGCCGGGTGGGTCGCCCCGCAGGTCGGCGTCCGGCACAGCCAGCGGGTGCTCGGCTACCGTCTTGCCCTGCCCGTCCAGCACTACCAGGCGGGCCGGGTCCGGCAATGCCGCGGCGACCCGGTCGCCACTGAGTGCTACCACCCTGGCTTGCTGGCCCGGGAGTAACACGCTGAAGATGACGTCCGGCTGGTCGGCCTCTTTGGGATCGGATCGTTGCACGGTGAGCCGCGCCCGCTCGCCAGGGCAATGTTCCACCACAGCCAGCCGACCCCCGGATCCGCCACCCGAGCCCACCGCCATCGACCCGTGCAGGCAGTCCGGTCGGGGTTGGGTTGCGGGCTGCGCCGGGGTCGGTAGCCGCCCGTAGGTCAGCGTGCGAATCAGGTCAGAGCGCCATACTTCGAGGTAACGCCGCCCGCTGGCGGCGACCTGGTTGCCCGCAGCTGCCAGCCGGGTTGGCGCCTCCACCGGACCGGTGCGTTGCGGTCCACGCCGGCCGCTAGCCCAGTCCAGCGCGGTCACCTCGCCACACGTCTCGTCCCGCTGATACACCGCGAGGACTTCGGAGAATGCGGAAGCCACCGTGCACAGCTTCCGGTCTCTCCGGTAACTCCAGCGGATCATGCCGGTGCGCAGATCGCGACCGGCCACAGTTCCCGCGGCGCCGGTGACCACCGTGCCGCCTCGCACCAGAGGGACCGGGGTGGCCGGACTCGGAGCGCGCCATGCTTCGCTCAATGTCACCGGCAACCGCTCCATCGTCGACGCCGCAGGAGCCGGACCAGGTGCGGTGACCAGCACGGTCCGGCGCGCGTCGCTGGTCCACCACAGCAGCGTAGAAACCCCGAGCACGACGGCCACCAACAACGCCGCAGCGGTTAGATCCCACCGGGTACGACGTTCGGGCGCGGGCATCCCGGCAGACTAGTCAACCCGCGGCGCGAGGCGCCTTATCGTGGTCTTCACCCGCAACGGGAGCGCCAAGACCGCTGCCGCCAAGACCGCTGCCGGCGCCGCGACCCCGCCGTCGCCGCCGGCGTTGCAGCCGGGCTTCACCATGGTCGTCCGCCGGCTCTGCCGGGGATGCCGCGCCGGTGGCGGCCTCCACCGGCGCGCCGCGGCGGGTGCGGCGCCGTAGCCGCCGGACTGGGGGAAGCGGCCCATCCGCGGATCCATGACGGGGAGCACGGGCGTCTGGGCTGCGCTGCCCACGGCGGCGGCCGCGGTCGTCGCTGGGCTCGGCCGCCAGCCCCGCTCGAATTCGTTGCTCGATCGGGAGCAGCCCGATGGAGTCGGCGGGGATGTCGAGGTCGGTGAACAGGTGATCAGACGTCGAGTACGTCTCCGCGGGTTCCGGGATACCGAGACCGAGTGCCTCGCTGATCAACTTCCAGCGCGGCTCCTCGTCCCAGTCAACGAGGGTGATCGCCACGCCGGGCCGTCCGGCCCGTCCGGTGCGCCCACTTCGGTGCACGTAAGTCTTCTCGTCTTCGGGACACTGGTAGTTGATGACGTGGGTAACCTCCGGGACGTCGAGGCCGCGGGCGGCGACGTCGGTAGCGACCAGCACATCCACCTTCTCGGATCGGAACGCCCGCAGTGCCTGCTCACGGGCACCCTGCCCGAGGTCACCGTGTACCGCGGCAGCCGCAAAGCCACGCTCGGTGAGCTCGTCGGTCACCTTCTGAGCAGTACGTTTGGTGCGCGTAAAGATCATCGTCAGGCCCCGGTCGCGCGCCTGCAGGATGCGGGCCAGCAGCTCCACCTTGTCCATTGCGTGCGCCCGGTAGACGAACTGCCGGGTCTGCTCGTGGATAGCCGTGGCATCGGGTTCTTCGGCGCGGATGTGCGTCGGTCGGTGCAAGAAATTGCGGGCCAACGTGATGATCGGACCCGGCATGGTGGCCGAGAACAGCATGGTTTGACGTTGCTCCGGCACCATGCGTAAGACTCGCTCGATGTCAGGCAGGAAGCCGAGGTCGAGCATCTCGTCAGCCTCGTCGAGGACTAACACCTGTACCTTGCCCAGCACTAGATAGCGTTGTTCGGCGAGGTCCAGCAGCCGGCCTGGGGTACCGACCACCACGTCCACCCCGCGGCGGAGCGCCTTGATCTGCGGCTCGTAGGGTCGGCCGCCGTAGACCGACAGCACGCGGATGCCGAGATTTCGGCCGGCTGCGGTGAGATCGGCACTGACCTGCAGGCACAGCTCGCGGGTGGGCACCAGAACCAGCCCGCGAGGAATGCCATCAAGTGGCCGGTCGCTGGCGGTGATCCGCTGGATGAGGGGAACGCCGAACCCTAGCGTCTTACCCGTACCGGTGCGGGCCTGGCCGATCAGATCATCTCCGGCCAAGGCCAGTGGCAAGGTCAGCTCTTGGATGGCAAAGGTTCGTTCGATGCCTACCGCGCGCAACGTCCGGACTATCTCGTCACGGACCCCGAGCTCAGCGAAGGTGGGCGAGTCTTGCCGAACCGGAGCACCTGCCTGTAGCGGCTGGGGCGCGGTCGGCTCGTCGCCATCGGTCTGGGCACCCATCAGGGCGTTGAAGTCGTAATTCTCCAAGTGTTCGGTGGTCGGCAGTGTGGTCTGGCTGACGGTCAGCGTGATCGCCTCTCTCGTACCGGCGCGTCTCACCGTCGTATCGCTCGACCAGCTGTGCACCGCGGAAGGCGCTACCTCAGCCGGGAACGAAGACGCCAGTCCGCGCTCACAGGTCATCCACTCGGCGGCATCGACCACCGAGCCGGGTGTGCAGCTGCGGCAGGGGCACAGCAAATGCCTTACACAGTGTTGCCTTAACACAGTGTGGTCCTACCACTGGGGCGTCACACCCTGTACAGACATGTTACCCGGCCGCGCGTCAGGTATGCGCGTGACCACGCTGACTTGTGATTCGGCACTACGCTCGCGGCCGTGGACGTGGCGCGCGAGGGCATCATCGACTTGCTGGGGGTGCTCGCTTACGGCGAACTGT
>DASQVU010000598.1:0-2040 GCA_035640615.1 Pseudonocardiaceae bacterium | reverse complement strand
GCTATCCCGACGTCAGCGTCATGATAGGTGATCTGGTGGTCACCGAAACCGAACTACCCAAGGTCACCGACGCGCTGCTGGCCCACGGCATTGAGATCACCGCGCTGCACAAGCATTTGCTGGAGCAGACCCCGCCAGTGTGGTGGGTCCACGTTCACGCCATGGGCGACCCGGTGCAGTCGGCCCAGGGCGTCAAGGCCGCCCTAGATGCCACCGCCATCGCCCCGCCCGCGGCCTCCCCCGCTACCCAACCACCAGTCGAGGTGGATACCGCCGGAATTGACACCGCGTTGGGTCGCAAGGGCACCGCCGACGGCGGCCTGTACAAGTTCACCATGGCCCGCAACGAGACGATCACCGAGGACGGGCGTGTCCTGCCCGCCGGGCTCGGGCTGACCACCAGCATCAACTTCCAACCCGTCGGCGCCGGCAGGGCCGCGATCAACGGCGACTTCGTCCTGACCGGCCAGGAGGTCCCGAAAGTCATCGCCGCCCTGCGCCAGGGCGGCATCACCATCGTGGAAGTCCACAACCACAGCCTCAACGAGCAACCCCGGCTGTTTTACCTGCATTACTGGGCCGTCAACGACGCCGTGACGCTGGCCAAGGCGCTACGCACTGCGCTGGACGCGACCAACCTCAAATCCGCCAGCTGACACCCAGCCCTATGGGGTGCCCGATCCGCGGCCGCAGGCCTGGACCCCGATGCCTGCCTGTTCGCGATCCAATCCCACGTTCCCGAACACACCGAGCTGCACTACCTGCTGGAGTGCCTCACCGGTTACGGCGAGGCCCAACGCATGATCCAATTCAGGGAGAAGTCCCGAAGCCAGCAGCAGGTCCGGATGTCGCTGCTGACCTACCCGATCTTGATGGCCGCCGACATCCTGCTGTATGACACCGACGAGGTCCCCGTGGGGCAAGACCAGCGCCAGCACGTAGAACTGGCCCGCGACCTGGCCACTCGGTTCAACACCCGCTACGGGCACACCTTCACCGTGCCCCGGGCGGTCAACCCGCCGGCCGCCGCCCGGGTGATGGACCTGTCGAGACCGACACAGAAGATGAGCAAGTCGAGCTCGTCGGCGGCCGGGGCGCTGCGGCTGCTAGACGAGCCCACCGCTGCGACGCAAGATCATGCGCGCGGTCACCGACGACGCCACCGCCGTGGTCTACGATCCGGCCCGGGCTCCGGGAGTGGCCAACCTGCTCGACATCCTGGCCGGCTGCATCGGCGACCAACCGCAACGCCTGGCCGCCCAGTTCGACCGATACGGCGAGCTCAAACAGGCCGTCACCGATGCGGTGGTGGCCACCCTCGCCCCGGTCCGACGACGCTACCTCGCCCTCACCGCAGAGCCCGAGCACCTCCACAGGGCTCTGCGGGCGGGGGCCAAGCAAGTTCAGCAACAGGCCAGCGACAAGGTTCGCCAGGCGAGATCGGCGATCGGTCTCCTGCCCGCGTGAACTACGTGAGTTGGGGCTCGGTCGCTGTGCCGTGATCCACGATGACCGGAACGAAGACCCTCCTGCCAGACCGGTGGTGCGCCCCCGCGACCGCTACCTGGTGGGGATACACGCCAGGGCCATCGGTGACGTGGTCGTTCGAAGCCGGTTATGCCCCCGACTCGCCACCAAAGTTGCGGCGCAGCGTTTCGCCGTTAGGCGTCCCACCAAGGGCGGTAGAGATCCGGTCCCAGGACCAGTCGGCTGTGCGCGCCTCCCGCACAGCAAGGGCGATTGCGTTCTGGGCAACCCGCCGCGCGTCCAGCGCACTCTTCATCAGTTCTTCAATAGTTGCTGCCATGACACGAATTATGCCATAAAACATGGCACATTTCGAGGTGGGTCGCCGGATCCTTCCGGGCGTAACGGATGAAGTTCCACCATCGCTCTGAAGCGCACCCGGCCACGTCGCACAAACGGGGGGGTTCTGAGACAACCACAGTGAGATCGCCGATTGTCCACCGGGCCTGCCGTCCGGTGTAGCAAAACCCGTCGCACAACCGCCGTGTCACCCTTGCCTTCGTGCGACGGTTT
>DASQVU010000597.1:0-4975 GCA_035640615.1 Pseudonocardiaceae bacterium | reverse complement strand
GGTGGCGATGGTCGGCAGCAACGTGCCGATGACCGCGCTGGGCGTCACCGACCCGCGGAGTTGGGACGCCACCAGCTGGCTTTCCGACGTCATCCCGCACCTCGCCTACGGCGCGGTCACTGCGGCCGTCCTCACCGCCCAGCGCAAGGGCTGACGAGACTCGCGCGTGGGAGGTGAAGGAGTGACGGTACCGGTGATCATCAGATCTGGCGGTGGCGAGCTGGCCGGTGACCTGACCGTGCCGGCCCAACCGGTGGGCGTTGTGGTGTTCGCGCACGGCTCTGGCAGCTCGCGGAGCAGCCCGCGCAACCGTGCGGTGGCGGAGGTCCTGCAACGGAGCGGCTTCGCCACGCTGCTGCTGGACCTGCTGACCGAGGACGAGGAGCGCCTCGACGCGCGCACCGGACGGTTACGCTTCGACATCGAGTTGCTGGCCGCTCGGGTGCGCACCGCGGTCGAGCAGATCAGGGAACACCGCGATGTTCCAGAACTGCCCGTGGGGTTGTTCGGCGCCAGCACTGGAGCGGCAGCCGCCCTGGTCGCCGCTGCGAACGATCACTCACTGCGGGCCGTGGTGTCCCGAGGTGGTCGTCCGGATCTGGCCGGCGCTGCCCTGCGCCGAGTGCAGGCGCCGACACTGCTCATCGTGGGCAGCCGGGACGAGCAGGTGCTCGAGCTCAACCGGCAAGCGAAGCAGCAGCTGGCGGCATTAAGCAAGATCGAGGTGGTCGAGGGGGCCACTCACCTGTTCGAGGAGCTCGGCGCGCTGGAGCAGGTGGCGCGGCTCGCCGCCGAATGGTTCCGCGACCATCTAGCGTCATGAACTGGGACGCCGGAAGGAGGACCGGCATGGAGCTCGTGGCGGAGACGCCCTACCGGTTTCGGATCGATCGGCAGGGGGACATGCGGGTCCCGGGGATCGTGCTGGCCTCCAAGGCCCTGCTACCGGACGCGAGCGCGGACCGCTCGCTGGAGCAGGTGGTCAACGTCGCCACGTTGCCGGGCATCGTGCAGGCGTCCTACGCGATGCCGGACATGCACTGGGGCTACGGGTTCCCGATCGGCGGCGTCGCCGCGACGGACGTGGCAGGCGGTGGGGTGGTCTCCCCGGGCGGGGTGGGATTCGACATCTCGTGCGGGGTGCGGCTGCTGGCCGTCGATCTCGACCGTGCCGAGTTACCCGTCGAGCAGGTGATGAACGGGCTGGACCGGGCCATCCCGCGGGGCGCCGGGCACGGTGGGGTGTGGTCGCTTCCCGGGCGGGCGCAGCTGGAGCGGGTGCTGCTCGGTGGCTCCCGGTACGCCGTGGAGCAGGGCCACGGCGTACCTCGAGATCTCGCCCGCTGTGAAGACGGTGGCGCCATTGACGGTGCCGACCCCGCGCAGGTCAGTGACCGCGCGGTGGACCGCGGCCTGGGCCAGGTCGGCAGCCTGGGCTCGGGCAACCACTTTCTCGAGGTGCAGGCGGTGACCGAGGTCTACGACGAGCCGGCTGCGCAGGCCTTCGGGCTGCGTCACGGCCAGGTCTGCGTGATGATCCACACCGGGTCGCGCGGGCTCGGTCACCAGATCTGCACCGACCACGTCCGGGCGATGGACAAGGCCATGGCCGGCTACGGCATCAGCGTCCCGGACCGGCAGCTGGCCTGCGCCCCGGTCGACTCGCCGGAAGGGCGGGCGTATCTCGGTGCGATGGCCGCGGCGGCCAACTACGCCAGGGCGAACCGCCAGCTGCTCGGCGAGGCCGCATCCAAGGTGTTCGAACGGGCGACGGGCCGGCGGACCGAACTCGTCTACGACATCTCACACAACCTGGCGAAGATCGAAACTCACGAGATCGACGGCCAGCCACGCGAGCTGTGCGTGCACCGCAAGGGGGCAACCAGGGCGCTGCCGCCGGGACACCCCGAGCTGCCCGACGACCTTCGTGCGGCGGGGCAGCCCGTGCTGATCCCCGGGTCAATGGGCACCGCGTCCTACGTGCTGGCGGGAATCCGCGGTGGTGGGGCGTTCTTTTCCACCTGCCACGGTGCCGGCCGGGTGCAGAGCCGTCATCAGGCAGCCCGCTCGATCAACGGCAAGGAGCTGCGCCGCCAGCTGGAGCGGCAGGGGATCGCGGTGCGTGGCCTGTCGGCGCGCGGCCTGGCCGAAGAGGCACCCGCTGCCTACAAGGACGTGACCGCGGTGATCGAGGCCGCGGTGGGCGCCGGTCTGTGCCGGTCGGTCGCGCGCCTGGAACCGCTGGGCGTGGTGAAGGGGTGAGCAACTCGCACCTCGAGCGCGGTCACCGGACCCTGCCGCACACCGCTGACCTGCGGATCGAGGCGTGGGCCCCGACGCGCGAAGCGTGCCTCGCGGAAAGCGTGCTCGCCCTGGTCGCCAGCTTCGCCGATACCATTCACGCCGAACCCGGCTCGGCGGTAACCGTGAAAATCGCCGCCCAGACCGATCAAGACGCGTTGGTCGCCGTGCTCGATGAGGTCATCTACCTGCTCGACACCCAGGCCGCCGTGCCGGTGGGCGTCGAGGTCGGCGCAGCGCGCGACGGCCTCAGCGTCCACCTGCAGCTGGCCCCGCTTGATGGCGTCGAGCTCATCGGCGCGGTGCCCAAAGCTGTCACCCTGCACCATCTGGAGATCGCCCGCAGCCCTCAGGGCTGGTGCTGTGGTGTGACGGTTGACGTCTAGGGGGCACCGGAACCCGCATCAGGTCCTCGGCGACGACGATCTCGCCGTCGAAGACCGCCGCCGCTTCCTCGCCGAAGCGCGCCGGCTCGGCGTAGCGCTGCGAGAAGTGCGTCAGCACCAGCCGGCGCACCCCGCACTCGGCCGCGACACCTGCCGCCTGTCCCGCCGTCAGGTGCCCGTACTCGTCGGCGAGCGCGGCATCCGCGGTGAGGAAGGTGGCTTCGATCAGCAGCAGGTCGGTGCCGTCTGCCAAGGCATACACCGCCTCGCACAGCCGGGTGTCCATCACGATCGCGAAACGCTGGCCGGGACGCGGCACGCTGACCTGCTCCAGCGAGATCTGCCGCCCGCCGATCTGCAGCACGCCGGTGCGCTGCAGGTGGCCGACTTGCGGGCCGGCCACGCCGTATCGGGCCAGCAGCTCGGGCACGATGTGGCGGCCGTCCGGCTCGACCAGCCGGTACCCGAACGACTCGATCCGATGGTCGAGCCGCCGGGCATGCAGCACACCGACCGGCAGGGTGGCCACCGGCCCGTCCTGTTCGACGGGCTCCTCCCGCAGGTCGGTGACCTCGGTGAACGCGCTGGCATGGCGCAGTCGCTGGAAAAATTGCCGCCCGGACGCCGGGTAGTGGGCGGTGACCGGATGCGCAACCCGGTCCAGCGAGAGCCGCTGCACAATCCCCGGCACCCCCAGGCAGTGATCGCCGTGGAAATGCGTCAGGCAGATCCGGGTAATAGCGCTGCTGGACACGCCGGCCAGCAGTAGCTGCCGCTGCGCTCCCTCGCCCGGATCGAACAGCAGCCCCTGCCCGTCCCAGCGCAGCAGGTACCCATTGTGGTTGCGCCGGCGGGTGGGCGCTTGGCTGGCCGTGCCGAGCACGACCAGCTCCCGGATCGACATCAACCAATCGTGTCAGGTGAGCTCAATGCGCACCCCGTGCCAGAAAGCCACGTGGTCCTTGATCTCGCGGGCTAGCCGGCTGGGCTTGGGGTAATACCAGGCCGCATCCGGATTTGTCGCGCCGTTGACCACCACCGAGTAGTAGTGAGCCGTGCCCTTCCATGGGCACCTCGTCGTCGTCGAGGAATCCACCAGGTACTCCCGGTGCAGCGACCCCACCGGGAAGTAGTGGTTGCCCTCCACCTCCACCGTTTGTGGTGCCTCGGCCAATACCGCACCGTTCCACACCGCCCGGATCATCCAGACTCCGTTCCTTCGCGCTGCCACAGCCGTTGCCCTGTGATAGATCGCGCGCCAACGGAAATCGGATCGCGCGGCCTCGTCACCTCACCGACGCGAACTGGGCTTTTCGGGTTCGCTGGGGTACACCAGGTTGGCCCAGATGGTTTTCCCGTTGGGATGCTCGTCTGCCCCCCAGGTTTGGGAGAGAGCGGCCACCAGATGCAGCCCTCGGCCGCGGGGCGCCTCGATGTCGATCGGTCGGGGCCGGGGAAGCGGCGTGGGAAAGTAGTCCCGGACGGAGATGCGCAAGGCCGAGGTGCTGCTGGTCAGAGTGACCCGGCTGGAGCTACGGGCGTGCTGGACGGCATTGGTCACCAGCTCGCTGCACACCAGCTCGGCAAGTTCTACCACCGTCCGAGGTACCGACCAGCCAGCGCAGGTCTCGCGGACGAATTGCCTGGCGGCTGCCGGGGCGGCGTGATGCATGGGCAGGTCACGGTGCCGCCGTACGTGTAAGGGCCGCTGATCCAGCAGCGCGAGAGCGGCGGGTAAGTCCTCGGCCACCGGCACCGTCTCGGGTACGCGGGTGGAATCCAGCAATGAGCGCAGGGTGGTGTCAGCGCCGAAGAGAACCAGCTGTGCCGCGGGCCAACCACCGGCAAGGCACAGCGCGGTCGGGAACACGTTGAGCATGGCGGTCTGCGTCGCGCGCAGGCGTGACACATCAATCACGACGTGACCAGTTCCGAGCAGCCACTTCACTGTTGCTTCCCGAACCTGGGAAGCGTTTCTTAAGGTCAGACGGCCACGAAGGACGAGCACCACATGGTCGAGTTCATCGCGAACTCGGATCGTGAGGTCGTCGGACACGTTCACCAGTTCCTTCGCATGGCTGCGTCGTGTTCAGCCAACTATGCCAGCCCTGGACATCACACTGCTGGTCGACAGCAGTGCGGAAAAATTGAGTTCCCCCTTACCGTTCGCCCCGGGAGGGTGGCAGGCTAGGTGAGTCTTGAGCCAGCCAACGCCGCCAGTCAACCTCCGCTGGCGCGAAGAAAGACTTGCATGCCCGCTCACCGATTAAACCAGCCAGGCCGCACCG
>DASQVU010000596.1:0-2358 GCA_035640615.1 Pseudonocardiaceae bacterium | reverse complement strand
CGGCGTGCTCAGCACGGCATTGTTCTGGCCCACCGCGCCAGACGCCCACGCACCAGCCAGGATCATGCCCGGACAACCAGCCCAGACTGAGCAACGACCATCAAGAACTCCCCACGAAGACCCTGCCCAGACGGAAGAAATGATCGCCGCGGAAGTCGCCGTCACCGAGGGTCACGCCACGCCTGAACAAGCACGTCGAGTACAACAAGACGCACAGCACCGCGCCGACGCCGAACACCGCCGCGCCTGGAAACACTACGAGCAATCAATCCGCGATCCAAACGGCGAGTCTTAGCTGAGGGAGATACCCCAAGGCCAGTTATGTCAGCTGCGCCCACGCCAGGTTACCGGGGGAGGTCGGTTCCTCCATGCTGAGGCGTAGCGATTCGGTCATCGAATTCCCACGTAGTTCAGGAGGTCGGTGAGTACCAGGTCGGAGGCGAAGTGCTTTGCCGCGATCTCTCGGGCGGCGGCCTGGTGGGTCGGATAGTCCTGCTCGACCTCGATCACCGCGTTTATGGCTTCTTCCGCGCTGGTGAAGGCCAGCAGCCCACGACCCGTCGGGAGGAGCTCCGAAAATCCCGTGTCCTGCAGGATGACTGGCCGCCCGGCGGCGAGGTAGCAGGTCGAACGGCCACTGAACCAGCCCGAACGAGTGGCGACGTAGACGTTCTTGGCAACACTGAACTCGCCCCGCGAGGAACTGACATAGTGGTGGTAATCGGCCGCGGTTGCCGAGACCTCCCGCGGATCACGCACCATCCCGCATTCTTGCAGCTCATTGATCGGTGGGTTGCCGCCCCCGAGGGCCACCTCGAAGGGGACACGGACCCGGGACGGGACGTCTTTTACCGACCAGAACTCCCGGTCTTTGTTGCCGTAGCACACACCGTCATGCAGGATAGGACGCCGATAGCTCATCCATGACATGATCGTCGTCCACGACGGTACTGAAGGGCATGCCTGCCATTGGTCCATCACGACAGGCGGATAAGTCGGATGCCAGGGCAAGCCGAGGGTAGAGATCCGGCAGTCAGGTTCTCCAATACGCTGGGCGTAGGTGCAGAAATAGTCATGGTGGCGGAAGCTGGGAGTTCCGTCCCGGCCGGTGCGCTGTTCGCTGGCAGGAAAGATAACAAAGTGATTCCAACCGGGATCGGTGTCGATCAAAACTTTGCGGCCACAGCCCAGGTACTCAGAACGGAGTACACAGCCGCAGCAGGTGGGTAACAATCTGAGTGATAACCACCAGGCGGGCGTACGGCCTGTCGCGGACGTTTAAGGTATTAGCCAGCAGCTCAACACAGCGGTCGCACGGTGGCGAGTGCGATTTATCGGGGGTGGTCGTGCCCAGGCGCGACATAACGTTCCAGCTGCTCGACGGGGCGCAGGCCGCCGCGCACGCGGACGAACTGCAGGGCCTGCACGCCGAGGTCTACGCCAACCCGCCGTACGCGCACGCTGATGATGCCGCGCTGTTCGCGGACCGCTTCCGGGTCCAGCGCCGCCAGCCGGGCTTTGTCCTGGCGGAGGCGCGCCATGGCGGTTATCTGGTCGGCTACGCAGCGGGAATGCCACTGCGGCCGTCCACCTCGTGGTGGCGGGACCTGACCATCCCACTGCCGGGGGAGTTCACTACCGAGTATCCCGGCCGTACCTTCGCGTTGGTCGAACTGCTGGTGCGCGCGTCATGGCGGCGCCAGGGCATCGCGACAACGCTGCACGACCTCATTTTGGCGAACCGACGCGAGGAACGAGCAACGCTTACCGTCCTGCCCGTGGCCACCCCAGCGCAGAAAGCCTTCCAGAAATGGGGTTGGCAGAAGGTCGCGCGGACGAGCGATCCCCGCCGCAGCTCGCCTGCATTCGACGTGCTTGTCATTACACTTCCGGCAACCCGCGAACCGTAACCGCAAATACCGACCACATCCCGGGTCAGGGATGCTGCCGCCAGCCGCTCGCTGGTGAAGTACAGGAGGTGTCTAACCGGTAGTGGTAGCGCGCCTGCAGGATGACCTGTCCTCGCCGTCGACGAGATAGACGAGTCGGTGCTCCTCGCTGATGCGTCGTGACCAGCTGCCGGCGAGGGCATGACGAAGCTGGCCTCATCGGCCAGCGGATGCTCCTGCCGGTCACCGCTCGCGGCCTGCTGCAGGCTCTCGAGCAACCGGCGGGCGTTGACCGGCGAGGCAGCAGGTGTGCGGTCTCTTCGAGAGGGTCGTGTCCGCGCGCGAGAGCAGGACAGCGTCGCCGCAGCAGAAGGTGATGCCCACCGCTGCCCTCGCGCTGAGCTCTGGTGGGCGAAGCGCGGCTTGGTCGCACTGGCCAGCCTAAACAGCATCCTTAACTTGGCGTGGT
>DASQVU010000595.1:0-7736 GCA_035640615.1 Pseudonocardiaceae bacterium | reverse complement strand
CCAGTATTACCGGCTGGTCCCTGCTGACGAGCTGGCCACCGCCGAACCCGCTGAGTTAGCCGCCGCAGTCCGGTCGCATCTGGCGCTGGCCGCCGAGCGGGTACCTGGCCGGGCGCTGGTCCGGCTGCTCAATCCCACGCGTGCCGACGACGGCTGGAATTGCCGGGACACGGTCGTTCAGATCGTCACCGACGACATGCCTTACCTGGTGGATTCGGTGATCGCCGAGCTGGCCCGCGCTGACCTGATGGTACGGCGCCTGGTGCATCCGCTCATGTTGGTCCGCCGCGACCTCACCGGAACACTGCGGGAGGTGATCACGGACGCCGACCCATCCGAGGTACCCAACGATGCGCTGGTCGAGTCCTGGATGTACGTCAACATCGACCGCATCACCGACGCCGACCGGGCCGCTCAGGTGCAGCAGCGGCTGCTCACCGTGCTCACCGACGTGCGGGAGGTGGTCGAGGACACGCCGCGGATGCACGCCACTGCGGAGGCACTCGCCGAGGGGCTAGCAACCGCACCGCCGCCACTACCCGCCGACGAGGTCGCCGAGGGTGCCGCGCTGTTGCGCTGGCTGGCTGGTGGACACTTCACCTTCCTCGGCTACCGGCACTACGAGCTGATCTGGACGCCAACCGAGGGCGACGGCAGGCAGCCCGCACTGCGGGCAGTACTCGCCTCCGGGCTTGGTGTGCTGCGCAAGGACAGCGTCGCCATCCGGGGCCTCACTACGACACCGGAGGTCGATCCACTAGCGCGGAAGCTGCTGGTGCTCACCCAAGCCAGCTCGCGGACCACCGTGTACCGCCCGGTATATCCGCATTACATCGGGGTCAAGACTTTTGATGAGCGCGGCGAGGTCACCGGCGAGCACCGGTTTCTGGGTGTGCTGTCTGCCACCGCGCTGCATGAGGACGTCCGCTACATCCCGGTGATCGGCCGGGCGGTCCGGAACGTGCTCCGCCGTGCGGGCGTGCCTGCGGACTCCTACTCCGGGCAGCAAATGCTGGAGGTACTCCAGACCTACCCGCGGGCTGAGCTGTTCTCCGCAGATCCGGAGTCGCTGTACCAGACGGTGACCGGGGTGCTCTCGCTGGCGCAGCGGCGCACCTTGCGGCTGTTCTGCCGGCGTGACCCGTATGGCCGGTTCTTCTCCTGCCTGGTGTACCTGCCGAGGGACCGCTACACGACCACCGCGCGGCTAGCCATCCAGGACGTGCTGATGCGCGATCTGCACGGCACCGGCCTGGAGTACAGCGCACAGATCGGCGAGTCCGTGCACGCGCGGGTGCACTTCATGGTGCACACCGATCCGCACGATCCCGCGGTGCCGGCTGCACCGGACATCACTGCGATCACCGACCGGCTCGAGGACGCGGTTTGTACCTGGGACGACCGGCTCCTCGACGCCGCCGCACTCAGCGGTGAAGCCATCGCCAAGCTCGCGCAGCACTATCTTGCGGCGTTCCCGCAGGCATACAAGGAGGACTTCGATGCGGCGAGCGCCCTCGGCGACATCGTCCGGCTGGAGGCACTGGCCCCGCCGGACGGCCTGCACGTGCGCTTCGAGCTGCCAGACGGCGCCGAGCCAGGGCAGCGCCGGTTCAAGCTGTATCTGGCGGGCCGGCGGATCACGCTCTCCGAGGTGTTGCCGGTGTTGCAGCAGATGGACGTCGACGTGGTCGACGAGCGGCCGTACGAGGTGGTCCGCGCCGACGGTGTGCAGTGCTGGATCTACGACTTCGGGCTACTGCTCGGTGCAAGCATGCTGCACCAGCTGGCCGGCCAGGACCTTGACGGCGTGCAGCGCCGGTTCTGTGATGCCTTCATAGCCGCCTGGCGAGGTGCCTGCGAGGTGGACCGGTTCAACGCCCTAGTACTGCGGGCCGGGCTGGACTGGCGGCAGGTGGGAGTGCTGCGTGGCTACGTCCGCTACCAGCGGCAGGCACGCAGCCCGTACAGCCAGCATTACGTCGAGGACGTGGTGCTCGCGCACAGTGACATCACAGCAGCACTGGTCAGACTGTTCGAGGCGCGCTTCGATCCGGCAGTGGAGACCGCCAGCCGGGAGGCGCGCCAGGGTGATCTGGCTATCCAGGTCGCCACCATGATCGACGACGTGGTCGGTCTGGATGCCGATCGCATCTTGCGCGGCCTGCTGACCCTAATCCGCGCCACCCTCCGCACCAACCACTATGTCCGGGATGGCAGCGGCAACCCAAGGCCGTACCTGGCGATCAAGCTGGATCCGCGGGCGGTGCCGGGGCTGCCCAACCCGCGACCCGCGTTTGAGATCTTCGTCTGTTCTCCCCGAGTTGAGGGCGTGCACCTACGCTTCGGTCCGGTCGCTCGCGGCGGGCTGCGCTGGTCGGATCGCCGGGAGGACTACCGGACCGAAGCGCTGGGACTGGTCAAAGCGCAAGCGGTGAAGAACGCTGTGATCGTGCCGGTGGGCGCGAAGGGCGCCTTCGTGGTCAAGCAACCGCCCGCACCGACCGGTGATCCGGGGCTGGACCGCGAAGCCACCCAAGCCGAAGGCGTCGCCTGCTACCGGTTGTTCATCTGCGGGCTGCTCGACCTCACCGACAACCTTGTCGACGGCACCAGTCGGCATCCCGACCAGGTGATCTGCCTCGACGGCGACGACAGCTACCTGGTGGTTGCGGCGGACAAGGGCACGGCGACGTTTTCCGACATCGCCAATGAGGTGGCCGCCTCGTACCGGTTCTGGCTCGGTGACGCGTTCGCCTCCGGTGGCTCCTCGGGTTACGACCACAAGGCCATGGGGATCACCGCACGGGGCGTATGGGAAAGCGTGCGGCGGCACTTCCGGGAACTTGGTATCGACACCCAGACCGAGGACTTCACCGTGGTCGGGATCGGGGACATGTCGGGTGACGTGTTCGGCAACGGGATGCTGTGCTCGCGGCACATCAGGCTGCTCGCGGCGTTCGATCACCGGCATGTCTTCGTCGACCCGGACCCGGACCCGCTCACGTCGTACGCCGAGCGGCGCCGGCTTTTCGCGCTCCCGAGGTCATCCTGGGACGACTACGACCGCTCACTGATCAGCACCGGCGGCGGGGTATGGCCTCGCGATGCCAAGCGGATTCCGGTCGGCGCCGCGATGCGCCGAGCCTTGGGTATCTCTGACGGCGTCACCGAGTTGCCCGGGCCAGAGCTCGTCCGGGCGATCCTGCTGAGCCCGGCGCAGCTGTTGTTCAACGGTGGGATCGGCACCTACGTCAAGGCCAGCACCGAGACCCAGGCCGAGGCGCGTGACAAATCCAACGACGCGGTCCGGATCGATGCCGCGCAGCTGCGGGTGCGGGTGGTCGCTGAGGGCGGCAACCTCGGCCTGACGCAGCGCGGACGGATCGAGTTCGCCCGGGCCGGCGGCAAGGTCAATACCGATGCCATCGATAACTCAGCCGGGGTGGACTGCTCCGACCACGAAGTCAACATCAAAATCCTGCTCGACCGGATGGTCGCCGAGGACGTGCTGAGCACCGCGGAGCGCAACACCTTGTTATTCGAGATGACCGATGAGGTCGCCGCACTGGTGCTCGCTCACAACGCCAGCCAAAACACCCAACTCGGGGTCAGCCGAGCGCACGCCCCAGCCATGGCCCCGGTGCACAGCCGGCTGATCACGTACCTGGAGCAGCGCCACGGGTTGGACCGAACGCTAGCGGTCCTGCCGGCCGGCGCGCAGTGGAAGGCCCGGGCGGCCGCCGGCGAGGGGCTCAGCTCCCCCGAGCTATCCACTCTGATGGCGCATGTCAAGCTCGCCTTGACCGGGGAAGTCCTCGCCGGCGGCCTACCCGACGATGAGGTCTTCCGGGCCCGGCTACCGGAGTACTTCCCCACCCCGCTGCGCGCCCGCTTCGCCGCGGCAATCCGGGAACATCCGCTGCGGCGCGAGATCACCACGACCTTGCTGGTGAACGAACTCGTCGACCGAGCTGGGATGACCTACGCCTACCGGTTGGCCGAGGAGTTGTCGGCGTCGGCATCCGATGCGGTGCGGGCCTATTCGGTGGCGGTAGCCGTCTTCGACCTCCCCGAGACCTGGCAAGCGATCGCCGAACTGGGCAGCGCCGCGCCGACCTCGGTTACAGACGCCATGATGCTGGAATTGCGCCGGCTGCTGGATCGGGCCAGCCGGTGGTTGCTGCTCAATAGGCCGCAGCCGCTCGCGGTGGACGGCGAGATTAACCGGTTCCGCCCGATCGTGCGCTCCCTGGCGGCGCAGGTACCGCAGTGGCTCGCGGGTCAGGAAGCTCACAACGTATCCGGTGCCGCTCAGGCACTCAGCGTGCAGGGCATACCCGACGAGCTCGCGCTGCGAGTCAGTGCCGGGTTGGCCACCTTCGGGCTACTTGACGTGGTCGAGGTCGCTGAATCGATCGGAGACAATCCCGAGCCGGTTGCGCAGCTGTACTACGCGCTGTCGGCCCACCTGGACATCGAACGGATGCTGAATCTGATCACCGGGCTCGAACGCGGTGACCGCTGGCACGAGCTGGCTCGCCTGGCGCTGCGGGATGATCTGTACGCGTCGCTGCGTAAGATCACTCGGGATGCGGCGTACGCAGGCGATCTCCGCGCCGATCCGGTGACTACCATCGCGCGGTGGGAGCAGCGCAACGCCTCGCGGCTATCCCGGGCCAGGGCAACCTTCGCCGACCTTTCCCGGGCGGGCGATGCCGACCTGGCCACCTTGTCAGTTGCAGTTCGGGCGATGAGGCGCTTGTGAGATGACTGCGGCGCGGGCGCGGGTCTGGCGGGTGAACCAGCCGGGGCCGATGGGCACTCACCCGCTGCACCGGGTGACTGAACCGCCGCCCCGGCCCGCTGCCGATGAGCTGCTGGTGCGGGTACTGGCGTGCGGAGTGTGCCGCACCGACCTTCACGTCGCTGAAGGTGACCTACCCGTACACCGGGCCGGTGTGGTCCCCGGCCACGAAGTAGTCGGGCAGGTCATCGAATCCGGTGCGGCAGCCAGCGGAACGTTCCAGATCGGGCAGCGGGTCGGTATCGCGTGGCTGCGCCACACCTGCGGGCGGTGCCGGTACTGCACCCGCGGTTCGGAGAACCTGTGCCCGTACTCCCAATACACCGGCTGGGACGCCGACGGAGGCTATGCCGACTACGCCACGGTGCCGGCGGGCTACGCCTACCCGCTGCCGGACGGCTACCCCGACGCCGAACTTGCGCCGCTGCTGTGCGCGGGCATCATCGGCTGGCGTGCGCTGACCCGCGCGAACCTGCCTCCCGGGGGCCGTCTTGCCCTCTACGGGTTCGGCGCCAGCGCGCACCTCACCGCCCAGATGGCCCTTGCGATGGGCGCGACGGTGCATGTGCTGACACGCAGCCCGCAGGCCCGAGAATTGGCCCTGGAACTGGGCGCCAGCTCGGCGGGCGGAGCGGCCGAGGCGCCGCCGGAGCCGGTGGATTCCGCGATCCTGTTCGCCCCCGCCGGGGAACTGGTCCCGCCCGCGCTGGCCGCACTCGACCGGGGCGGCACCCTGGCCGTGGCCGGTATCCACCTGACTGACATCCCGACGCTGCACTACCAGCAGCATCTATTCCAGGAACGACAGGTCCGCAGCGTCACCGCCAACACCCGCCGGGACGGCCACGACTTCCTGCGCTTCGCCGCGGAACACCGCCTGCACGTGGTGACCACCCCCTACCCCTTGGATCAGGCCGATGTGGCACTGACCGATCTCGCCACCGACCGGGTGAACGGAGCAGCGGTGCTCATCCCGTGACCTGCTCGTACTGGTATTGGATCCACTGGGTTAGTTGGCGGATTCGCTGGTGTCCCGCCACCGTGGAGAGCTCATCGGCGGCAGCACGCTCAGCGGGATCATCAGCGAGCAGGCGCTGGCAGCGCGATAGCGTATCTCTGAGGAGACGGCGGGCCCGCTCGTGTTCACCCAGCGCGTGCAGGTCGCGAGCAACGTTGTACGCCGACGTCAGGGTGTTGGGATGGTCGTGACCCAGTACCTCCCGGCAACGGGTCAGGGTGTCCTCGTCGAGAGCACGGGCCTGCTGGTAGTCCCCCAAAGAACGCAGGTCCAGTGCGAGATTACTGGCTGAAACCAGCGTGTCGGGATGGTTGTCGCCGAGTACCCGGCGCCGCCGACTCAGGGTGTCCTCACCGAGTAGGCGCGCCTGCTCATGCTCACCCAGCGCCCGCAGGTCGTTGGCGAGATTGTGCGCCGACCTCAACGTATGGGGATGATCTTCGCCCAGCACCCGGCGGTACCGAGTCAAGATGTCTTGGTCGAGTGCCCGGGCCTGCTCGTAATCACCCACGCCGCGCAGGTCCACCGCGTAGTTGTGCGCTGAACTCAGGGTGTCCGGATGATCCTCACCAAGCACGCGGCGCCGCCGGGTCACGGTGTCCTCGCCGAGCAGGCGCGCCTGCTCATGCTCACCCAGCGCCCGCAGGTCGTTGGCGAGATAGTGAGCGGCGGTCAGGGTATGGGGATGGTCTTCACCCAGTTTCCGGCGGCAGCGGGCCACGGTGTCCTCGCCGAGCTTCCGGGCCCCCTGGTAGTCGCGCAGTGCCCGCAGGGCGCTGGCGAGATTGTGGGCCGCAGTCAGGGTGAGGGGATCGTCTTCGCCTAGTGCCCGACGGCACCGGGCCATGGTGTCCTCGCTGACCGCGCGGGCCTGCTCGTGCTCACCTAACGCGCGTAGGTCGACGGTGAGATTGTTCGCCGAACGCAAGGTGGCGGGGTGATCCTCTCCGAGCACCCGGCGTCGCCGGTTCAAAGTGTCCTCGCCCAGAACACGGGCCTGCTCGTGGTCACCTAGTGCGCGTAAGTCATCGGCGAGGTTGTGCGCCGAACTCAAGGTCGGCAGCGCATCGTCGCCCAGCACCCGGCGGCGACGGCTCAAGGTGTCCTCGTCGAGGTCACGGGCCCGCTGGTAATCACCCAGTGTGCGGAGGTTGGCTGCCAAATCGTGGGCCAAGCCGAGCGTGGTGGAGTGATCGTCGCCCAGCTCCCGGCGGCAGCGGGCTAGTACATCCTCATCGAGGATGCCGTCGCCGAGCACATCCCGGAGCAGCTGGCTCACCCGTTCGAACAGCGCGCCCAGGTCAGCTTGGGGGTCCGGATCAGACATAACTCCCAGCATCCCACCGCGGCGTGACAGCATCACTCACGGCGTACCGCGTTCTGGATGCAGACTGCGTTATTTCGGGTCCAATAGCGGCAGCCTGCATGCAGAAGCGGCTTAAGACTGATCAAGGACGGAGCAACCGCTCCAAAGCCTGCCGAGCCGCCGTATCGCGCGCTGCGGTTCTGGCGATGTCCTCAGCGAGTGCCTGCAACCAGTCTTCCATCCCGACACTGCGGCGGCTGATCGTCACTCCGCGTACCACCTGACGCAGTTCCGCGTCGACCCCGCCGTGCCTGGCTTGGCGAAGCTCCAGATCCCGATTCTCGCCGTGCACCACCAGCCGAACAGCGCGTCCCGGGCGGCCGGCGAGCCGATCGCTGACGCTGCGCTGGTAGTCGATCTCCACCATGCCGCGCGGTAACGCCTGCGCCAGCGCGCCGCTCAACACCCGGGCGTACGAAGCGACCTCCGCCTGGTCGGCCCGCAACATCGCGGCCAGCAGCTGCACGTCGCCCATCGGGCCCAGACCGCTGTCCCCGGTGGGCACGGGCTGGTTCGTCATGAGTCGGTCAGCGGCAGCACTAGTTGCG
>DASQVU010000594.1:0-2520 GCA_035640615.1 Pseudonocardiaceae bacterium | reverse complement strand
TGCGTAGCCCGGTCACGCGGGCCGACGGGAGCAATATCCCGCTGAACCGCGCAGTCGATAACGCCAACCTGCCCCGTTGGCCTACGTGATAGCCCTTGTGAAGGTCGGCGGGATGCCGCGTTGATCCGCGTTCTGCTCGCTATCGCAGCGTTGGCCCGCTTTGGGTTATCCCGGAGGAGCTTCCTGCCCAGCGCGAGCGCCTACTTGCGAGATTTGAATCTGGCCTCTTTATTCCGAATTCGTGCCGGGTTCGCGGATTAACACTGTTCAACGCCTTGGTGCTGGTAGTGATGAGGCGCAATGACCGGAACTACGCCTTGAGTGGTGGACCGGTGGCGTTCCTTGCGCTGCCGTTTCACTACCATCATGAGACCGCTTCGCCCAGTAGGCTACGCCCGGCCGGAGCCGGTGTGCTCTATGCCTGCTCATTACGAGTCCGTGGACGAATGGCTTCGACGGGTCCACAACCGTCCGATCAGGACTCGATGTTTGCATAGGGACCGGGCCGGACGGACAATGCCCGTCACTCGCTAACCGAAGCGTTAGCAAATAGCAAACAATGACTTCCAGTCGTTCCTGCCATTTTCTTGTCTAACGTGCAGATAAGTGAAGCGTGGATTGTGAACCGCGTGGTGGATCTTCGCACGCCGAGTCACCACAAGAGGGTGATCACAGTCGACCGCTGGTTCTGATGGGCGTGGAGGTGAATTTGCTGTCCGGCTGCCTGGACCGCCTGTGTTGCCCCGCTAAAGAGATCGGCGGGGTGGCATACTACCCACCCCGCTGTTACGGCAACGGTCGTCGTGGCCGCCATCCCCACACTTGCCGCCCAGTCCGGGCAGTGTCCCGGATCAGCGACGACGCCGAAGGTCACGCTAGAACAGTACTTCCCGGTGAGCTGTCGACAGCAGGAACGCGTCGGTGGATCCCTGCACTGGTCAATTGATTCGAAATATTTCTCAATTAGGACTGAGGTGCTGCTGGATTGGAGCTGGGTGCCACCTCATCCACCAATAGCGGTTGTGAATGAGTCACCTGAGTCGGGGCAGTATTAGCAGCACCGGACGAGGCGACCCGGTTGAAATACTAGGTCAGCGGGATTTTCAGGTAAGCCTGCCGGATCCAGAGCGGGAATCGCTCCGGATTAAGCGGGCCATCGCCGATCCCGCGCAGGAACGGGTGGCGGTGCTTAGCGTCCCAGATTTCATCAGCGGCGGTGCGCAGGTCTGCGCTGAGCCGGCTCATCGGGAGTTCTTCCGCGGACTGCCAGCGGCGTGGCCGAGCGGAGTGTGCTCGGGTGGGACGGTCTCAGCAGGTGACGGCGGGCCTGGCGGGGTACCGTCGCCGAAGGGCCGCCCGCCTAGCGCGTCCCGGCCGTGCGGGCGCAGCCATCCCGACAGGTCGGGCCCGGCGGGCACGATGCCGGTGGGGTTGATGTCGCGGTGCACCCGGTAGTAATGCCGCTTGATGTGGTCGAAGTCGATGGTGTCCCCAAAGCCCGGGGTGGTGAACAGATCGCGGGTGTAGGCCCACAGCACCGGCATTTCCGCAAGCTTGTGCCGGTTGCACTTGAAGTGACCGTGATAGACCGCATCGAAGCGCACCAAGGTGGTGAACAGCCTCACGTCGGCTTCGGTGATGGTGTCACCGACGAGGTAACGCTGCCGCTCTAGATGCGCTGACAGCCAGTCCAGCCGGTCAAACAGGCGGCGATAGGCCTTCTCATAAGCGTCCTGGGTGCCGGCGAAGCCGCACCGGTACACCCCATTGTTGACGTCGGCGAAGACGACCTCGTTGACACCGTCGATCTCTGTGCGGCGATCTTCGGGGTACAGGTCGGGAGCGCCGGGGCGGTGATAGGCCCGCCACTGGGTGGACAGGTCGAGGGTGATCTGCGCGAAGTCGTTGGTGACGACCTGGCCGGTGGGGATATCGACGATGGCGGGAACCGTGATGCCCCGGTCATAGCCCGGGATCCGGGCGAAGTAAGCCTCCTGGAGCCGCTCGATGCCGAGGATTGGGTCGCGCCCGCCGGGGTCAAGGTCAAATGCCCAACTTCGCGCGTCGTGGGTCGGCCCGGCTACTGCCATCGACAAGACGTCCTCAAGGCCGAGCAGGCGGCGGACAATGATGGCGCGGTTGGCCCACGGGCAGGCCCTGCTGACCACCAGGCGGTACCGGCCGGGTTCCACCGGGAAGCCATCGCGCCCGTCGGTGCTGATGCGGGTGGTGAGGTAACGCTGGTCGCGGGCATACTCGCCACTTCGGCTGAGGTAGCTGCCAGCGCTGGCAGTGTTAGACATCGCGATCTCCCTAGAAGCGATGACAGACTGGCGCCGATCTACCGGCGCGGAGCAGTCCAAAGTCCAAGGGCAGCTCGTACTGGGTGGTGAACTCGATCCAGCTTCGGACAGCAACCGGCGGTAGTGGCCGGCGGCGCGGCGGTTCACCCTGCTGGTGGTTGATGCGGCCCGACCCTGCCGGTAAGCGCCGGGTGATCGGTGGTTCGTTGACGAGAGC
>DASQVU010000593.1:0-2010 GCA_035640615.1 Pseudonocardiaceae bacterium | reverse complement strand
GTGCGTTGGCGCTGGCGTTGGGGCTGGGGTGTGCGTTGGCGCTGGCGTTGGGACTGGGGTGTCCGTTGGCGCTGGCGTTGGGACTGGGGTGTCCGTTGGCGCTGGCGTTGGGGTCACCACAGTGGTCGGCTGGGCGCACATGGCGAATACCCGGGTCATGACGGTGGTCGGTACGCCGGCCCCACCAGCTTGTACGACACCGGTCCAGTTGGTGGGGTTAAGGGCCGCGGTGGTGGCGGGGGTGCCGGAGGTGTCGGCGGAGGGGTAGCTGCCGCGCAGATGCAGACCTTGTTGGGGTTCGACGTTGAGTCCCTCGTCGGTGAGCACGCCGCCGCCGAGCAGTCGATCATCGGCCACGCAGGGCGCGGTGACGGTGGTAAACGTCGAGGCAGCTAAGGGGCCGGACGCGTCGACGCGAGCCACTTGGACATTGATGGTGGGATCGGTTGAGCAGACGGCGTAGGCGGTTACCTGGTCGCTGCTGTTAGCCGCGCCGGCGGAGCCGTAGGCGCTCCAGGAATCGGGGTTGGTGGTGCCATCAGCGACGGGATTGCCTGTGGCGTCGGAGGGGTAGCTAGCGACGGGCTTAAAGCTCGGCTGGCTGGGCGGCACTCCCAGGGCCCCACCCGCCAGCAGCCGGGTGCCCGATGGGCAGGTGGCGATCGCCTTGATAGGTGGATTGCCTTCGGTGGTGATCCCTACTGGCGCGGAGACCACAACCGTGGTTCCAGTTGGTCCTCCGGTGGCGCACTCGGCGAAGGCAGTGACCTGGTCACCGGCCTCGCTTTGCCCCCCGAAGCCGCCTACTGCTGTCCAGTTCGACGGCGTGGTGGCACCGTTGGCCACCGGGTTGCCGGCGGCGTCAGAGGGGATGGTGCCGTTGAGTTTGAGTCCGTTGGTCGGGGTGGCGGTGGAGGGGGGCACCTTGCCCACGAAGGCACCACCGCCAACCAGCGTGCCCGATGGGCAACTGGCGGTCGCATTGGTGGCCGAGGAGGCAAGGTTGGTCATGGGCACAGTCGCCGTTTGGATGGTGACGTCTGGTAGCCCGGGGCTGGCGGTGGCTGCGGTGGCGGAGGCCGGTCCCAGCGCCAGGGTCACCACCCCGGTGGCGAGCACCAGCAGCGCCGAGATCACTAGCGAGATCACCCGGTGACTCGGCGATGCCCGGTCCGGGGGTCGTGGCGCTGCGCCCGGCGACCGGGCGTGCAACGCTGCCTTCCAGCGCAGCGCGCGACGTTTGAATACCTGAAGGGGTCGGTCTGGCATATCTACTCCCGAGCACTCAAGGGCAGGCCCGGGTCCGTGGCCGGGGCTGCCGTGTACTCCCGTGTGCCAGTTCTTCGGGGGCGGATCGCCCGCCTCGGGGCCGCGCCGCGCACCGCGGTGCTAAGCCACCGCAGATGAGGGCTTTGGCCGCGGATACTGACCGCGGGCACGAAATTCATGCCGAGGACAGTCCGACTCGCAGACCAACGCCAGAAGTCCCGTAAATGAGCGGGGGATGACCACCAGCCCCACGACGGACAGCGAAGTGGCCATCACGCAAGTTGCGCCCGATCGGTTTGCTGCCGGCGTAGCTCGGCAGGCCGGTGTCGGTGACACAGCGCCTGCGGCAGTTGTTGCGCGGCGCTTTCGCAAGATCCCACTAGTGAAAGTCTCTACGGTTTTCCCAGGATTGCCAGGAGGCCGCTTTCCGGGATGAGGTCGGGCGTTGGTGAATCCCAGACCAACGACGGACGTCAACTTGTCGCGAGTCGGGTAGCGGGGATTGTGAACGAGAAAGCGGCACGATATAGATGGGCGTCTTAGTTAGGTGGGTCGGACGCGAACCCTGGATTTGATGCCCGGCTGCGGTGCAGCGGGGCGTGCTGCGCCGCCGGGAGGTTGTGATTGGACCAGCTGCGTGGGGGCGCGTGGGGTGGACACGTGCGGTGGCCGTTGTGGTCGCCGTCGTCTCGGGGTGGCTGATATTCCTCGGGTTCGGGACCGCGGCAGCGAGGGCCGATA
>DASQVU010000592.1:0-6073 GCA_035640615.1 Pseudonocardiaceae bacterium | reverse complement strand
ATACCGTCGACGACGTGGCCAGCAAGTACCGGAGTGGCCACGGTGAGCACGGCCGATACCGTGCTCAGCGCGAGGAAGATCAGCAGCGAGGTCCGGTGCGGCCTGGCGAAGCCGACGATGCGGCGCAGCGTGCCCGGCGCGAGGGCGCGAGGGGTGTTGCCCTGCCGCATCGTGCTGTTCAGCAGGCTCCACGCATTGTCCATGATCCGTCCTCCGGCGCAGCGAGAACCAGGTCCCCGCCTCCGCTGCAACGTTGTAAGCAGCGCATTGTTCCGGAGCCGCTGGTCCAGCCTGTTCTCGCTGATCCGGCCGAGCCGGCACCGCCCGCGATGGTCATCACCGGCTGCCTCGCGAACCACAGCAGGCCCAAGGGGGCCCGGCCGAACGCTGCCGGTGGGGTTGGGCGCTCAGCCAGGAGGTCCTCGCCAGTAGACCCGTCCACCAATTCCCGTTCGAATAGTCTGGTCAGATGCCCAAGGCAATCGAACAGTACGAACGTCCAGACACGGAGACTGCCTCGTGGTGAGGAGGACAGCGGCGGACCGGGGACGCGACGTACGGCTGCGACTGCTCAATACCGCGGCGGAGCTGATCACGGAATTGGGCTGGGCGGCGGTCAGCACGCGCATCCTGGCTGAACGGGCCGGCGTGACGCCCGGATTGGTGCACTACCACTTCCCCTCGTTGCAAGCATTGCTGCGCGACGCCGCGCTCGGCATGGTCAGCGATCTGCTGTCCGGCGCCGAAGCCCTCTTCGACGAAGCCCGACCCCTCGATGCCGGCCTGGACGTGATGTTCGCCTCGCTCAATGCCGATACCGCAACGTCCACGAGGTCGCTACTTCTCGCCGAGACCTACCTTGCCGCTAACCGCGACGAAGCACTGCGCAGCGAGCTCTCGGCCCTCGTCGCGGAGTTTCAACAACGGCTCGCGCGATGGCTCGCCGAACATGGCGCGAGCACGCCCGATGACACCGCCTCGGTGCTGGCTGCGACCCTGGATGGCCTGCTGCTGCATCGGGTGGTGAACCCGAGGCTGAACTCATCAACAGTCGCACCGGTGTTGCGGCGGCTTGCTTCCGCGCCACCGGCATAACGAGGCGGAGCCGACCGCCTGAGCGGCCCGGCTCGGGGTACGCGCCGTCACCATGTGGTGCCGTCGACGGACCTCGATGCGCCATCTCGATGCGCCATACTGATCCGCCGGACGCCCCGCTGGCCGGTGTGGCCAGCCGTCATCCAGCGCACTAGATGACTGGCTCACCCGGATTTGTGCATAGGCGCTGAGGCAATTGAGTACGCCACGCGCCCTACCTCACGGTCCCTACACCACGCCCCGGAGCCAACGATGACCGTCGAAGGTCTACTTCTTTTTTGTACGAGTCGCGCCGCCACGACCACGTAGCGTCACACCGGACTCCGACAGCACCCGGTGGACAAAACCATAGGAGCGACCGGTCGACTCAGCGAGCGCCCGGATGCTGGCACCCTTCTCGTACTTCTTTTTCAACTCGGATGCGAGCTTGTCCCGAGCCACACCGGTGATCCGGCTGCCCTTTTTCAGGTCGGCCACCTCGAAACGCCTTTCTTCCGACGGCAGAAGAGCCGGTCAAGGCCCTTGCGGCAATGATCGACCACGTTAGCGATCTCCGCTAGACGATCTCCGGGTGGATCTGTGAGCGGTACCCGTAGCGGGCCCAGATGCTCAATATACCGGCAAAAAAGACAAAGGTGATCGTAGCACCGCCCTGATCACTCTCTGTAAGAGAGTGATCACTACTTAGGCCAGCTGCACCAGTTCGAGGTAATCCGCGCTCCAGTGATCTTCGGTGCCTTCCGGCAACACGATCACCCGGTGGGGGCCGAGCGCCTGCACCGCACCGGGATCATGGGTTACCAACACCACCGCACCGGAGTAGTGCCGCAGCGCATCAAGCACCCGCTCGCGGGAGACCGGATCAAGGTTGTTGGTCGGTTCGTCGAGCAACAGCACGTTTGCCGCAGAGCACACCAGCGTTGCCATCGCCAGCCTGGTCTTCTCACCGCCGGACAGGGTGCCGGCCGGCTGGTCCAGTTGGTCTCCACGGAACAGAAAGGCGCCCAGCAGGGTGCGCAGCTGCTGCTCAGGTACATCAGAGGCGGCGTGGCGGAGGTTCTGCCACACCGTCACATCGAGATCCAGGGTGTCGTGCTCCTGGGCGAAATACCCCACCCGCAAGCCGTGACCTGGTTCGACGCGGCCCGCGTCAGGAACCTCCATCCCGCCCAGGAGCCGCAGCAGGGTGGTCTTCCCCGCGCCGTTGAGACCGAGGATCACCACCCGAGCGCCCCGGTCGATGGCGAGGTCGACCCCGCTGAACACTTCCAGCGAGCCGTAGCACTTGCCCAGCCCGCTCGCGGTCAGTGGAATCCGGCCGCACGCGGCAGGTTGCGGGAAGCGAATCTTGGCCACCTTCTCGGCGCGCTGCTCGGTCTCCGCGCCGGCCAGCAACCGGTCGGCCCGCCGTTGCATGTTCTGCGCGGCGACGGCCTTCGTCGCCTTGGCGCGCATCCGATCGGCCTGCGCCATCAGGGCAGTGGCTTTCTTCTCCGCGTTGGCTCGTTCCCGCCGCCGCCGCTTCTCATCGGCCGCCCGGGCGTCCAGGTAGCGCTGCCAACCGAGGTTGTAGACGTCGACCTCACCGCGGATCGCATCGAGAAACCACACCTTGTTCACTACCGCGGCCAGCAGCTCGGTGTTGTGGCTGACCACGACAAGCCCGCCATCGTGCGTCGTCAGGAAGTCCCGCAGCCAGGTGATCGAATCGGCGTCGAGGTGGTTGGTGGGCTCGTCGAGCAGCAACGTGGTGTTTGAGCGGCCGCCCGTACCGTCAGAGGCGCCGAACAGGATCCGCGCCAGTTCGACCCGGCGCCGCTGCCCGCCGGAGAGCGTGCTCAGCGGTTGGGGCAGCACCCGGTCGGGCAGCCCGAGGCTGGCGCAGATCCGCGCCGCCTCGCTTTCCGCGGCGTAGCCACCCAGCGCCGAGAACCGATCTTCCAGCTGACTGTACCGGCGCACGGCACGGCTCTGCTCGTCACGGTCGATCAGCTCAGCCATCGCGGACTGTGCCTTCTCCATCTCGTGCAGCAGCTGGTCAAGCCCACGAGCCGACAGCACCCGGTCCCGGGCGGAGATCGTGAGATCACCGTCGCGGGGATCCTGGGGTAAGTAGCCCAGCTCCCCGCTGTGCTTGAGCTGGCCCGCATAGGGCGCGCTCTGGCCTGCAAGTACACGCAGCGTGGTCGTCTTGCCGGCGCCGTTGCGGCCGACCAGCCCGATCCGATCACCGGGCTGTATCCGCAGAGATGCGCCGGACAGCAGGGTTCGAGACCCTGCGCGCAGTTCAAGGTCGCTCGCTGTGATCACGTGAGGTGACTCCAAGAGTGGTCGCCGGCCAGGAATCGACTCCCCATCCGCCGCGGCGGGCGGGGCCTAGCAGCACATCAGCTTGTTGCGACCACGGATGCCATCCTACCCACCGCCCGCACCCGAATTATCCCTCCGCCATAGCAGGCTTCTTCATGTGCACTTCGACGTAGCGAGCTCGCCGGGCGGCATCGTCTAGCACCGCGCGGCGCGGCTCGGCGATAGCGAGTATTCGAGGCTCCGCGTGTTCCAGGAACCGGGTCAATCGGGGGTCGGCAGCCACGGTCCGCAGCGCTGCGGCGTCTCCACCGAGGACGACGGCATCCAGTTCCGCGGCACGGGGCAGCAATACCCGTGCCGCGGCATCCGCTGCCGCGCGCAGCGCGATCCGCGCTTGCCCCTCCCGCCGGCGCGCGAACCGTTGCTGGGACTGCCCACCCGCGGCGGAACGCCCGTGGACGAGCCGGCTACCGGTCACGGAGGTGAGGACCATCCCGGCCCGGGCGATGCCCACGCTGTATCCGCCCAGGCGCACCAGCAGCAGCCCGATCGTGCGCACCGCCAGGACGTGGCTGAGTAGGTCATCCACGGCGAGACCGGCCCGTTGCCCGGATGCCGCCGTCAGGGGACCGAACGTCACTGGTATGGATGCCACCCACCCGTCAGCGGTACTTACCTCTACCCGCCGGGGCTCGACCGTGGTAGCCAATGCGCCGCCGTGGCCGGCGACGAACCGATCCAGGAATCTGCCCAGCCGTTCCGGCTCCACTTCCACCGCACGGCCCCCACCCGCGAGTTCCCGGATGCGGCTCATGGTCGGCAGGTTACGCCCGCGTAGCGTGCACCTGTGATCGATGTGCTGGTGGCAGGAGGCGGTCCGGCGGGATGGGCGGTAGCGGCGGCGTGCGCGCAGCTCGGTCTGACTACCGAGCTGGTGGACCTAGCACCGGACCGACCTTGGCGGGCTACCTACGGATCGTGGCGAGCAGAGCTGCCCGACGACATCGATTCCGCGGTGGCCGCATCTGGCCGCGCTGAGGCGATCGGCACCACCACCCACCAGCTGGGGTGGGAATACGTAGTGCTGAACAACACCGCACTGCGGGACAGCTTCGCCACGGCACCCATCACAGTGCTGAAAGGACGCGTGCGGGAAGCTCGACCCGATCCAGAGGGCGTCACCGTCGATGTGGACGACCGGCAACAGCGGGCAGCCATCGTCCTCGACGCCACTGGCGCGGCACGCGCGGTCCTTGGTGGTGCTGCCCGCGGCCCATCCGCCGACCAGACCGCGGTGGGCGTGCTCGTTGAGGCGGATGCGGTGCGCAGATTAGTGGCTCCAGGCAACGCGTTGTTCATGGATTGGCGGCCACACCATGGCGAAACGGGATGGCCGACGTTCCTGTACGCGGTGCCGGTCACCGTGGATCACCTGCTGCTCGAGGAAACCTCCTTGGCCCGCCGCCCAGGACTCGAGTTGGCCCCGCTACGTCGCCGGTTGCATGCCCGGCTGGCATACCACGGCATTGCAGTGCCGCACGGCGGTGAGGAGCGGGTGCGCATCCCGGTCGACCGGCCGCTGCCGGCGCGTGGTGCCTGGCACGGACCGGTAGTGCCGTTCGGAGCGGCGAGCCCGCTGGTGCATCCCGCTACTGGCTTCAGCGTGGCTACGGCATTGCAGCTTGCGCCGCGGGTGGCCGGCGCCGTGCGGGATGCGCTGCAGCGAGGCGGTTCCGCAGCAGCGGGCGCCGCAGCTTGGCGCGCGGTCTGGAGCCCGGCCGCGCTGGCGGTGCACGCACTGCGACGCCGGAGCCTGGAATCCTTGCTGCGCATGCCGCCGGGACTGATACCGAAGTTCTTCGACGTGTTTTTCGGGCTTCCCCCGCAGCATCGTTGGACCTACCTCACCGGTCGCGAGGACGTCCAAGGCAGCGCCGCTGCCATGGCTGCACTGTTTGCGGCATCGCCCTGGTGGCTGCGCCGACGGCTGGTCTCCGGCGCACTGGATCCACGCACCCCCTACGCCATCGGCAAGTGAGGGTTATACGCCCGGGAACGCCTCCATCTCGCTGATCTCACGTTGCTGGTCATCGATGATGCGCTGGGCGAGCTGGCGGGCATCGGCGTTCTGCCCATTCGCCAGCTCCGATCTGGCCATGGTAATGGCCCCCTTGTGATGAGCGATCATCATCCGCAGGAACATCAGGTCGAACTTGTCGGTCGGCGCCATTCCCAGCTGGCGCATCTGGTCACTGGACATCATGCCGGGCATAGCGCTCACGGCACCGTGGTCCATGCCAACCGTAGGACTATCAGTGGATGGCACCTGAACATTCCAGGCCTTCAACCACGATCTCATTCGCTCTATTCCGGATTGCTGAGTGTCCTGGATGCGGGCCGCGAGGTCCTTGATCTGAGAGGATTGCGCACGCTGGACCGCAATCTTGGACATGGCAATAGCCTGGGCATGGTGCGGAATCATGTCCTGAGCGAAGGTGACATCGGCCTGATTGTGCGCCGGCCCGGTGGATGGCGCACTCACCGAGCTGCTCGGCGAGGCGGGGCCGGTGCTGCCACAGGCACCCAGGCCGCCCACCAGGGCTACCGCCGCCGCGGCGGCTAGGGCGGTGATCAGGCGACTCACTTTCATCACCGGTAACAGCGTCAC
>DASQVU010000591.1:0-2926 GCA_035640615.1 Pseudonocardiaceae bacterium | reverse complement strand
TTGACGGAGCACTGCACCGACCGCAGGGACTTGTGTCCGGTTTTGGCCATGATGACGTCGGCAGAGAGGTTGGTTCTCGCCTCTCTCCTGATCGATCTACCGGATAACGTGCACGAGTCGCGCTGTCAGCGGCGTGGCGTTCGCGCTGGTACCGGGCCCGATTGTTGATCAGGTTACCGGATAATGGCTGATTATCGGGTGTGGTCGTTTGGCTAGCGGCGTTCGGCGATCAGGATCGGTCAGGCCGCGGAGGCGCCGATTAGGTGGCCGACGCCGTAGGTGACGGCAACGGCGAGCGCTCCGAGGGTGAGTTGGCGCAGTCCGGCCCGCAGCAGGGGGCGGCCAGTGAGCCGGCCGACGGTCACGCCACCGGCGAGCAGGGCCACGGCGGTCAGGCCGAGCGCTGCGGGCAGTGCGCCGAAGCCCAGTAGGTACGGCAGCAGAGGCCACAGGGCGCCGAGGGAGAAGGCCACCCAGGAAGCGCCTCCGGCGAGCAGGGGTGAGGGCAGGTCGTGTGGGTCGACGCCGAGTTCGTCGCGGGCGTGCAGCCATAGGGCGCGGTCGGGGTCTTGCGAGACCGCCTCGGCCATGCGGCGTGCGGTGTCGGGATCGGCGCCGTAGGTGGTGAACCGTTCGGCCAGTTCGGCGTGTTCTTGTTCGGGGAATCGGTCATGCATGTCGCGCTCGAGCGCGACTTCGGCGTGGACGAGTTCGTTCTGGTTGGTGACCGAGACGTACTCGCCGGTGCCCATCGAGAACGCGCCGGCGACCAGCCCAGCCAAGCCGGTGAGCACGATGGTGTGGGCGGACACGCCGCCGCCACCGACTCCGGCGATCAGCGAGGCGTTGGTGACCAACCCGTCGACGGCGCCGAATACGGTGGGCCGCAACCACCCACCGGACACGTCCCGGTGTCGGTGGCGAGCCCACATCCCGAGCCCCGGGTTCGGTGTGCCGCTTCGCCGGTCACGTGAGTCCGTCACCGCCACTCTCGCCTTTCCCTGATCGCTCTCGGGAGGCGATGATCGCGCCTGCGTGGTGATCATTCGGCCTTGCTCTGTGGTGAGGATAAACACGCGGCTCAGATCCCGCGCGCTGTAGCCGCGACGCGCGCGTAACGAGGCGGTGAACGCGACCGCCGGTGCGACGTCAGGCAGGGCGTCGGTCAACCTGACCGGCACGCGCAACTCCTGATCCAGCGTAGGCCGGTGTCGGTGAACGCGCGCTCGACCACGGCGGGATCCTGGTTGCGTTGCCAGGGCAGCCAGGCGCCGCGGCCGGCGCGCTGTGGCGGGGGTGGGGGCGTTGGATCGGGCATCGCGGTGGTCCCGTCGTTGATCTGGTCGGAAGCGGTCACCCGCGGACCGCACGGCGCCAGGCGGCGCGGCGCAGGAGGCGGAGGCCGTTGAGGCCGACGATGACGGTGGACCCTTCATGCCCGGCCACACCCAGCGGTAGCGGAGGTGGCCGACCAGGTCCACACGAGCAGACCAATGATGAACGTCGCGGCGATGATCAGGTTGGCGGTCACCACCCGGCGGGCGCACCGGGACAGGGCGATGGCGGCGGGGATGGTGGCCTGGGTCGTCGCGGACCACGACCGCGTCGGCGGTCTGCAGGGTCAGGTCGCAGCCGGCGCCGCCCATCGCGATCCCGGTGTGCGTCGTGGCCAGGGCCGGGGCGTCGTTGATGCCGTCCCCGACAACGGTGACGCGCTGCCCGCTGGTTTCCAGTTCCCGCACAGCGGTGACCTTGTTGTCGGGGCGGTAGCCTCGCGTGCACGTCGGTGATGCCCAAGCGGTACCGCGGGATCGGGAGGGCACATTTGGCCCGGCGATTGTGAAGAAGCGGCAGCGCCGTCTGGGTGATGTCGACGAGATTGTGTTGTCGTTGTATGCGGAAGGTCTCACGACGGGTGAGATTTCGGCTCATTTCCGAGATATTTACGGCGCATCGGTGTCGAAGGAAACGGTGTCTCGAATCACCGATAGAGTTGTTGCGGAGATGGAGGAATGGTCAGCTGTCGGCTGGATTCGGTGTATGTGGCGATCTTCATCGATGCCCTCGTGGTGAAGGTGCGCGAGGGCTAGGGGGCCAACCGATCGGTGTACGCGGCCCTCGGGGGTGACCCTAGAGGGCCAATGGGCACCGGTGGCGGCGAGGGATAGTTCGGATGAGCGATGCCCGCATTTGGTCAGCTGACGGGGCAAAAACGAGTCCCCCGCAGCAAAGCTCGCCCAAAACGGAAAGCCGTCGAAGCTGGTATTAGCCCCGGTGTAGAGAATCAGCGCCGACACCGCCTGCACGGTAGCGAACAACACCGTGCCCAGCGTGTTTTGGCCGAACACCGCACGGGCCTCTTGGGAGATCACCGATGGGTAGCCGCTTTGATACAGGGTGGCATGAGTCACATGGGCCAGCCAGGACACCCCCGCGACCAGAAATCCCAGGATAGCCGCCATGATGACCAGGACCCGGCGGGCGTTGACGCCTTCCGGCTTGCGAAGGCGCTGACCCCATTGGAGATCGCCTCCAGCCCGGTCAGCGACTTGCCGCCGTTGGGAATGACCGCAGCAGCGTCAATACCGCCACCCACAGGCTCAACCCCGTGCCGGTGCCGACCGGCACCGCACCCGGCAGATGGGTGGGGTCATAGCGGGGCAGGCTGCCCAGCAGCTCCCGGATCATCCCGGTGAGGATCACCGTGGCGATCGCGGCGGAAACAAGTACGTCTGCAACGCAAACGCCCGCCCGGCTTCGCGGATGCCCCGCAGGTTGCCGTAGGCCAACACCACCACCCCGATGGTGATCTCCAAACTGTACGGGCCTAGGACCGGATCGCCGAGACCACCGCGACCGTGCCGGCAGCGGTTTGCACCGCGACGGTCACCACGTAATCGATCAGCAACGCCACCGCGGCGATTTG
>DASQVU010000590.1:0-9609 GCA_035640615.1 Pseudonocardiaceae bacterium | reverse complement strand
GTTGTCGGGCACAGCCTGACCGTCAAACGTGGTGTACACCTGCTCGAACGGTTTGAACCGCTCCAAGTCTAGATAGGAACGGTACGAGGCCTGATCCGCAGGGGTGAGCGCAACGTCGTTGATAAAGGGGGTGAGCAGGTTGCGCGGCCATAACTTCCGCGCCCGGACCACGTTGATCTCCGCGCAGAACACCACAATGACGGACATGAGGTATAGGTAGGCCAGCAACCCGAGTACCAACCCGAAGACACCATAGATCTGTGAGGTGCCGCGCAGTTCATAACCGACGAAAAATGCGCCCCCGATCTGCAGCGCATGCACCCCGATTCCGGCGCAGACTGCCCCCGGTACCAAATCCGCCAGCGGAATCTCGTGGGCGGTCAGCACCCGGAATGCGATCAGGACGACGCCCACGTTTGCCGCGATGGCGATGACGACTGCGGCCAGGCGCGTCCAAGCACCGCCGTAGCCGAGGCTGGCGGCTACCGGACCGGCCGCAGACACCGCGGTTGTGATCAGCACCAGGCCGCCGAGCAGGACGAAGAGCAGCAAGCCGCGTAGCCGGGAGAAGATCGGATCGGGGCGGGCATAGCGCGGTACGGCCCACACCCGGTTCAGCGCTGTCTGGATGGCCACCGATACTCCCAGGCCGCCGTACACCGCGCCGGCGATGCCCAGGATCACACCCGCCTGGCTACCGTGGATCGCTCCGACGTTCTGCCGCAGTTGCGGACCAACGATCGGGAAGTGCTGCAGCGCCGAGCCGAGCAACGCCTGCTGCAAAGCGGGATTGTGCTCCAGCGTGAAACCCAACAGGCTCACCAGCAACAGCAGCAACGGAAATAGCGAGACGAAACCGTAATACGTGATCAGCGCGGCCAGATAGCCGCCCTGGTCGTCGACGAACTTGTAGATCACCCCCAACGGGAAGCCCAGCCAGGTATGACGCCGCTGGAAGTGATCCAGTCGAGCCGTTACGCCCATGTCCTTCAGTCCTCGCCGTCCGGCCATCGGCGTACCCCGTAACCCGGGACATTAATCCCGGACCCATGGTGATCAGCGCCAGAACAGCAATTCGCGGAAGCCCTCGGCTGCGGCCGGCGGATCACCCCCGAGGGCGGCGAAGACCGCAAAACTTGCGCCGAACAGCGCATTGCCCGCCACGGGGACGCCAATGATCAGAACCAGCAGCAGCAGCGGGGCGTACCAGGTGAGGCTGGCGGCGAGCCGGCGAGCCGATGCGGGCAAGAATGGTTCCAGCGCTCCGAATCCGTCCATGCCAGGTACCGGCAGGATGTTGAGCACGAACGCGATTACCTGCACCAAAGCCAAGCAGGACAGGCCTGCCGCCAGGCCATCGTTCAGCTCGCTGAAAGTCACCGCTGCGGTGAGCGCGGCGCCCAGCGCGAGGTTGGTCAGCGGACCGGCCAGCGCCACCGCCGAGGCGGTTGCTCGAGAACGCAGGGCACTTCGATTGATCCACACCGCGCCGCCGGGTAACGGGATGCCTCCCAGCGCGAGCAGCACTAGTGGTAGCAGCAGCGACATCACCGGGTCGGTGTAACGGCGCAGGTCCAGGGTGAGGTAGCCCTTGGCGCGCACCGATCGGTCGCCGCCCCAGTAGGCCGTCACCGCGTGCCCGAACTCGTGTAGGCACAACGCGAGCGCCCAGCCGCCCAGCACTAGCACCACGATGCCCGCCGTGCGGGCCGGGCCGGTGCCGTGTGCGGCAAGTGCACCGCCAGCCACGGTGACCGCGATCAGGAGCAGGAAAAGCGGGCTGGGAACCAGGCCAGGGGCACGCACGCGGTCACTGTCGCGCACCAGGTGGCCGGCGCGGCTGGCGGGTGTTCCAGCCTGGAACAGAGTTACGCGGCGTGTCAATCGCGACACGCTGGGTGCGTCTCCCGCAGCGCCGCTACGCTCTTGCCTCCCCGATGACAGAGGTGTAATCACACACTTGTTATTCTCCGCCGCAGCCCGGGACGGCCCGGAGCGGGGGAAGCCCAGACCGGGGACGGCGCAGAACGGGGAGGAACTCTATGGCGAGGAGGGTGGACCGCCATGGATGAGAGGGAGATCAGCTGGCCCGCGGATCGGGGGGTCGAGCACCAGACCAACTGGAGCCTGCTTTACGGGCTCGGCCAGCCGGACTGGCAGGAGCGGGCGCTGTGTGCTCAGACGGATCCCGAAGCGTTCTTTCCCGAGAAAGGAGGCTCGACGAGGGAGGCGAAACGGATTTGCGCGGGCTGCGAGGTTCGCGCCGAATGCCTGGAATACGCCCTCGCCTTCGACGAGCGGTTCGGGATTTGGGGAGGTCTGTCGGAGCGGGAGCGCCGCCGGCTCAAACGGGGCGCGGTCTGAACATCGCCATGCCCTACGGGAATCACGCTCGCCCGTCGTCCGTGTCACCCCGGGTCTGCGTCGACCGGAATCTGTGGCCCTCGCTTGAGGGCGTTACCGTGTGCCACCCCTCCATCGGGGGCCAGCAATGGAGTTGGATAGGGAGGAGTCGGTGTGTCGCGCAGCGCTGGGACGCCCACCGGTGACGGCCATGCCCACCCCGCTCGGGGTACGCAACCGTCCAGCGCCGTCGCGGCACCGGCCGCGTCCAGCCGGTCAGCGTCCAGCCCGTCAGTCGAGCCGAGCATGGTGGTCAACGGCATAGCACCTGCTGAGGCCGGCGCCCGTACCCGCCCGCGGCCCTCGCCGCTGCCCAGGCATTCCGATACCGATCCGCCGCTGGCTGCCACCGACGGCAGCTCATCGAGCCTTCTCATGCTGGACGACGTCGGCATCGGCACCCGGATCCGGCGTTTTCTGCTCGCCCCGCCGGCGCTGCTGACCATCGTGCTGGCCGTGCTGGCCATGCTGGTGAACCGCCACCGCTTGGCTTTGGATCTGGCGGGCGGCCGGTTACTGCCGATGGAAAGCCTGGCGCAAACGTGGTCGTCATATCTGGCTTCGTGGCATCCGGTCGGCGGTGGCAGCGCGGCGCCTGCGCCGGCCGCGCTGGCCGTTGTCGGCATGCTCGGGCTGCCGGTGGGATCACCGAGCGTCGCGGTGTCACTCTTGCTCCTCGCGGCGATGCCGCTAGCCGGCCTGTCCGCCTACTGGGCCACTCGTGCCGTACCCGTCAGCCGCAAGCGCCGGGCGCTGGCAGCAGCCGGATATGCCTTGCTCCCACCGGCCATCGCTGGGCTGGCCCAAGGTCGGCTCGATGTCGTGATGGCGTACCTGTTACTGCCGCTCGTGCTGGCAGGGTCCATCTCAGTACTGCGCGGTGGGACGGGCAGGCGCTCTGGAGGCTGGCTATCCACCGCTGCGGCCACGGCTCTTGGAGTTGCGGTGATCGGCGCATTCGCTCCGTTGCTGCATCTGCTGGTGCTGGCGGTCATGCTGATCGGCTTCGTCGTCTTCCCGGCTCCTCGAGTGAGTACCTTGCGCCGCACCGTGGGGTTGTTCGCTGTCGTGTTGCTTCCGCTGGGCTTGCTCATGCCCTGGCCGGCGGTGGTGCTTCAACGTCCTACCGTGCTGGTGCACGGGGTAGGCGCGGTGGTGCCTGAGCGGTTCCCCAGCTGGGTGCAACTGCTCGCTCTGGCTCCCGGGGGTGCGGGCGCCGTGCCCTGGGTGGGCGCAGTGGTGGTGATCGCGGCGGTGATCGCCCTTCTGGTGCGGCCATCCAGGGCCATGCTGCCCGGCCTGGGATTGGTACTTCTGGGCGTGGCCGCCCTGGTGGCCCTGGCGCAGCTGCCGATGCGGCCGTTGGTGGGCGGCGATCCCCGGCCTGGCTTCACCGGGCCAGCGCTGCTGTTCGTCGGCTGCGGACTGCTGTGGATCGTCTTGCTTGCGGTCGGTACCGCAGAGCCGGCCTGGTGGTCGGCGCTGCAGGCGCGGTGCGGTAAGGGGTTGTCGGCCACGCCCTGGGCCGGCCTAGCGGTGCTGTCAGCTGCGGCCGTCTTCGCCGGAGCCAGCGGTCCCCTGACCGCCGGTGCACCTGCGGGCCTGCCGGTGCTTGCTCCGTCGTTAACTGCGGAGCTGGCACGTGCCAACACGTCCGTGCTGGTTATTGGCGCTCGGGGCGAGCCGGTGCGGCTGACCCGAGGCCGCACCGCCCGGTTCGGTGACGATGACATCGCCCCGCTGCGCGCCACCGGCGCCCGGCTGGAGCGGATAGCCGCTGCCCTGCGGGCCGGTCAGCCGGGCGAGACGTCCGCCGCGATCGCCGACGTGGCCTCTACCGGGGTTCAATTCGTCGTGCTGCCTACCGCCGCGCAGGGCGCCCGCGCGCTCGCCGCTGCCGGGGCGCTGGCCCGCCCTGCCCCTCCGACTGCAGATGGCAGACCGGTATTGCGAGTAGTGCGGCCGGTCCCCGGTGCGGAACTGCTGGGTCCCGCGCTGGCCGCGCAGGCGCGCACCGGTGCTGCTCCGCCTATCGAGCCTGGCGTGAGCGGTGTCCTGGCACCCGCCCAGCCGCCCCGGGTCGCGGTTCGAGTCGCCGCCGGTGCAGAGGGACGGCTGCTGGTGGTCGCAGCCAACGATGAACCGGGTTGGCAGGCCAGCGTGGATGGCCATCCTGTGCCGGTGGTGCGCGGCTGGGGCCACCAGGTTGCGATCCCGGTTCGAGGTACTTCAGCAGAGGTACGGGTAAATCGCTCGGACCGCAGCCGGACCGCGTTGTTGCTTGTCGAAGCGGCATTACTGCTGCTTGTCGCGGCCACCGCACTGCCATCCCAGCGCCGGGCGAACCGTTAGCTATGGTTCGACGGGACCGTCGATGATGTCGGGATCGACACCGAGGTAGTTCGCCACCTGCTCGACCAGCACCTCGTGCACCAGGTCGGCCAGATCCCCACCGTCGCGGGCACGATTCTCCAGCGGACGCCGGTAGAGCACGATCCGCGCTCGGGTGGGCAGCCCGGCGCGGTCTACTCCCGCCGGTACCAGGCGGGCAAGCGGGATGTTCCCGTCCTCGACGATGTCGCTGCCCCAGGCGACTGTGGTCGGGTTACAGTCAGTTACCTCGGGCACCTCATCGACAGCGATGTCCAGCCGGTCCAGCTCGGCGTGCCACCGTTCGTCGATTGGCTCGAGAGCCTCCAGCACGATGGCATCAAAGCGTTCCGCCCGGCTGCGGGCAGCAGGCAGCGTGGGGGGGTAGAGGAGCCCCCGGACGCCACGGCCGCGCCGGTCCCGGCGCCTGCGCCGGCGCGAGCGGCTGGGCCGGGTCACCGTCATCCATCGAGCCTACGCCGCTGAACAAGCGGCGCCGCCCAGGTGCGCCGCGCGCCTGCCGCACTCGGCGAACGCTGCGCACTATCCTCTGCAGGTCGTGCGCAGCACGCGGCGGTGTTCGAAAACCGGGTGCATCAACCCGGCGGTTGCCACGCTCACCTTCGTCTATGCGGACTCCACTGCGGTGGTCGGCCCGCTGGCCACGTACAGTGAGCCGCACTCGTACGATCTGTGCGAGCGGCACGCGCTACGGCTGACCGCTCCGCGTGGTTGGGACGTTGTGCGTCACGACGGTGACTACGCCGACCCCGAACCCTCGGACGACGATCTGACCGCGCTGGCCGAGGCCGTGCGCGAAGCCGGCCGGCCCACGCCCCGGCCGGATCCCGGGACCCCGGGCCACCCTCACCTCAAACTGGTCCCCTGACCGCTGCCCCCACGCATTCAGCAGGCGCCAAGAGGTGAAATGGCACCATAACCCCGCTGAGCGCGCTGAATGCGATGAGTACCGTGGGGACGCGACGGAGGGAGACCGGTGACGGACCTGTCAGCGATAGTCAAGGCCTATGACATCCGGGGCGTTGTGGGGGAGCAACTGGACGCCGATGTGGTGCGGGATGTCGGCGCCGCTTTCGCCGATTTCGTGAGCCGGCTGGACGGGTCGAGCGGGCCAAGAGGCGTCGTTGTCGGCCACGACATGCGCGAGTCGTCCCCCGGCCTGGCTGACGCCTTCGCCGAAGGCGTCACCAGCCGCGGTCTCGACGTGACCTCAATCGGCCTGGCCAGTACCGACATGCTCTATTTCGCCGCCGGGTGGCTGGACCGGCCCGGCGCCATGTTCACGGCAAGTCACAACCCGGCGCGCTACAACGGCATCAAGCTGTGCCGGGCCGGTGCGGTGCCGGTCGGGCAGGACAGTGGGCTGCAGGAGATCCGGGTCGCGGTCGAGCGTGGCATCGGCCCGGGGCCGGGCGGTGGTGTGGTGACCGAGCGCAACTTGCTCGCCGATTACGCGGGCTACCTGCGTTCGCTGGTGGACATGTCCGGGATCCAACCGTTGCGAATCGTGGTGGACGCCGGTAACGGGATGGGTGGCTACACCGTACCCGCGGTTGTCGATGGACTGCCGCTGGACATCATCCCGCTCTACTTTGAGCTGGACGGGAATTTCCCCAATCACGAGGCCAACCCGCTGGATCCGGCGAACCTGGTGGATCTGCAGGCGGCCGTGCGTGAGCACGGCGCCGATCTGGGCCTGGCCTTCGACGGTGACGCTGATCGCTGCTTCGTTGTTGACGAGCGGGGTGAACCGGTCAGTCCCAGCGCTATCACCGCCCTAGTGGCCGTCCGGGAGCTGGCCAAGGAGCCGGGAGCCGCAGTGATCTACAACTTGATCACCTCCCAGTCCGTACCGGAAATCGTCGCCGAACACGGCGGGCGGCCCGTGCGCACCCGGGTCGGCCACTCATTTATCAAGCAGCGGATGGCCGAAACCGGGGCGATCTTCGGCGGTGAGCATTCCGCCCATTACTACTTCCGTGATTTCTGGCGCGCGGACTCCGGGATGCTCGCTGCGTTGCACGTGCTCGCCGCGCTCGGCCAGCAGCAGCGCCCGGCGTCCGCGTTGATGGCGGATTTCGTCCGGTATGCCTCCTCCGGTGAGATCAACTCCACGGTCGACGACCAGCGCGGCCGGATGGCCGCAGTACGCACGCACTTCGCCGCCAAGCAGGGCGTGGAAATCGACGAACTTGACGGCCTCACCGTGCGGTGCCCCGATGGTTCGTGGTTCAACCTGCGCCCGTCGAACACCGAGCCGCTGTTACGCCTGAACGTCGAAGCCCGCGACACCGCCGCGGTCGAGGTGCTGCGCGACGAGGTGCTGGCGCTGGTCCGCGAGGTTGGTAGCTCGTCAAGTACCACCACCGGAAGTTGAGGTGGCCTTCAAATAGCTACCAATCTCCCGGCAACCGAGGAGGACGGCGATGGTCGTGAGCTTGGATCCGCAGCTGGCGGAAATCTTGAGATGCCCGTGCCCCCAGCACGGCACCCTCCGCAATGGCACTGCAGCTGACCCGGATGCGGATGCCCTGACGTGCACCAGCTGCGGGCGCAGCTTTGCGGTGATCGACGGGATCCCGGTGATGCTGCTGGACCAAGCGCTCCCCGGCACTGGCCCAGCTGCCGGCCAGGCAAAAGGCGACCAGGGGCCCAATAGCGAGCTGGATTTACCATGACGCGATTTAGCCGGGGGATCGACGGGGAATTCGACGAGGACTTGCTCGACGATCCCCGCCGTCTGGAGGCCACCGACTCCGGTGGATTGCTGCGTGCGGCGGCGACGGCGGGGGCCCAGGTGCGCGCTACGACTGCTGCGGCCGAAGAGGCTGGGCTAGCGCAGCTGGCTGGGCAACGGCCGCGTGCACTGGTGTTGTTGACCAGGCCTGGTGCCGCACCGGCCGCCGCGCCACTGCTGCTGGCGCTGGTCGGACCGTCGTGTCCGGTGCCGGTGGTGACGACGCTCTCGGTGCCGATGTGGGTCGGCGCGCTGGACATCGTGCTGGCCAATACCACCGACCCGGGCGATCGGGAGCTGGCCGAAGGCATCGACCGCGCGCTCCGTCGCGGGGCCCAAGTGGTGCTCAGCGCACCTGCCGAGGGCCCAGTCGCGGCTGCGGCCGCGGGCCGGGCGGTGCTGCTGGGGCCCCGGCTCGAGGTCCCACCTGGACTGACGTTGCCCCGTGCGCTGACCGCCGGCCTGCTGCTGCTGGACACCCTCAAGCTGCTGGCGACCGACACCGAGGTGTTGGCTGGCGAGCTTGATCGAGAAGCCGAACGGGACTACGTCGCGCACGAATCGCTGGTCAATCCCGCCAAGGCGCTGGCGCTGCGGCTGCAAGGTCGAACGCCCCTGCTGTGGGGAACCGATCCGGTGGCCACCGCTGTGGCCGGGCATTGCGCCGGTGCGCTCGCCGCACACGCGGGAGTGGTGGCGCACGCCGCGGGATTCGGGGAGGCGGCAGCGCTGCCGGTGTTGCGCCAGGAGGCGAACCGGGCGGGCGGCGAGGCCGACGTGTTCCACGATCCGTTCGATGATGATCAGCCCGGCAACCGGATGCCGGCGATGCGGCCAGTGCTACTGGGTGTGCCCGCCGATGCGCGCTATGAGGCCGAGCGCGCCGCGGCATCGGAGGCCTTACCTGGCGCTGATCTGGTAACCGTCGACGAGGAGCTGATGGTGGGCCACGACGACCCGGGTGCCGCCACGTGTGCCGCCGCGGTGCTGGCTCTACGGTTCGACTTCGCCGCGCTCTACCTCGGGCTCGGTCGGGGCGTGTTGGGTGGGCCGAATTGGGCCGGCTCGGCTGGGACGCAGCCCAACACCGCCGGCCCTCGCACAGCGACTGACAGGTGATGACGGGAGGGACTGTGGAGCTGTTGCGCAACGCGGTTCGGTCGTACGCCTGGGGTTCGCGGACTGCGATTGCGGAGCTGCTCGGTGGCCCGGTCCCCGCTCCGCACCCGCAAGCTGAGCTGTGGCTCGGTGCGCATCCGGCGGACTCGTCAGTGCTGCTGCACGCCGACGGCCGCCAGACCTCACTGCTCGACGCCGTGCGCGCCGACCCGGGGCGCCAGCTTGGAAGTTGCTGCGCTGCGCGGTGGGGCAGCCGGTTGCCGTTCCTGCTCAAGGTGCTCGCGGCCGAAGAGCCGCTGAGCCTGCAGGCCCACCCGTCAGCCGCGCAGGCTGCTGAGGGATTCGCCCGCGAAGAGGCGATGGGTATCCCGCGGGACGCTCCCGAGCGTAACTACACGGACGCCAGCCACAAGCCCGAGCTGATCTGCGCGCTCACCGAGTTGCACGCGCTGGCCGGTTTCCGGCCACCGCAGCGCACCGTCGAGCTGCTCACCATGCTGGACGTGCCGCAGCTAGCGCCGTACCGCGCGATGCTTGCGGCCGAACCGAATGCCGGTGGGCTGCGCACCCTGTTCACCACCTGGATCACGATGCCGGAGTTCGCAGTCAAGGCGCTGCTGCCGCAGATCCTGGACGCATGCGTGGCGCTGCTGCGCCGCCCAGGCGGAGATTTCCGGGACGAATGCCGGGCGGTGCTGGAGCTGGCCGGGGCGTACCCAGGCGATGGAGGAGTGCTCGCGGCGCTGCTGCTTCATCATGTGGTGCTGGCTTCGGGCGAGGCGCTTTACCTACCAGCCGGTAACCTGCATTCCTACCTGCGCGGCACCGCTGTCGAGATCAGCGCCAACTCGGACAACGTGTTGCGTGGTGGATTGACTGCAAAGCACATCGATGTCCCGGAGCTGTTGCGGGTGCTGGATTTCTCCTACGGTGACGTGTCAGTGCAGTGTGGTCAGCGG
>DASQVU010000589.1:0-9876 GCA_035640615.1 Pseudonocardiaceae bacterium | reverse complement strand
GCCTGCATCCGGCTCATGGCAAGCTCCCGCGCGTCGTAGAGCGCCTCGGTGAACTGCGGCAGCTCGACATTCTGACCGATGTTTCCCATCGCCTGCCAGAACCGCTGATGGGCAATGTGGTAAACGCAGGTGCCCATCACCATGCCCAGCGGGGCGTACCCGGCCTGGATCAGCGTCCAGAAATCCTGGCCGGACAGGTCGGAGGTGAACGGCTGGCCCTGATTGTTGCGCCAGGACTGGCCGTCCGGGGTTTGCGGCTCATCGGCACTCACCGCGGTGCCGACCGCGATGAACTCAGCGAGGTCCGTACCGAACTCCTTGAACTCGATCTCCAACTGGACCCCGACAATCCCGTCGGCACCCAACTGATCCGCCTCGGCCTCCATCCGGGTCATGGCCAGCTCGCGGGCGTGATACATCGCCTGGGACAGGGTGGTCAATTCCTGGTTGCTGCCCCACCGGCCCATCTGGAATCCGACGTGGTAAATGCTCGAACCCAGCACCAGCCCGAGGGGTCGGAACCCGGCCTCCCGGACCAGCAGGAACTCGTTCACCGACAGGTCGGAAGTGAACAGGCTGGTCGCCTGACCGGGCCGCATCTCGGCAAGCCGGCGCATCGCGTCCTCGGGAATGCCCAGGGCGGTCGGATCGGCGGTCATTCGCTACTCCTCAGTGTCCGGCGGCTAGCGCAGCGGCAGGATCGTCAACGATCGGGTGGGTGCGGTGCGCCTGCGGTGAAAGCGCACCAGCGCAGTGCCGTAGACGGTTGCCTCAGCAACGTGATCGCGATGGCCCTCTGAGGGTTCGATCTCACCGATCTGGAGACCCATCGAGGACACGATCGCCCCCTCCGCCCCAGCTGCGCGGACCCGCTGTTCGAAGCAGTGCCGGGCATCGGCGCGAACGTGCCAGACCAGCTCGGTGTAGCCGGCCACCTCGGTGTTTCCGGCACCCCAGGACGCCTGCCGCTGCGTCGCCCAGTCGTCATGACGAACCGCCACCGAGATCCCGTAGACCACAGCGCAGGGCACCCAGCCGGCCTGCAGCAGTTTGGCCACGTCCTGGCCGGCCAGGTCAGTGGTGAACACCTGGCCCGGACGGTGCTGGCTCCGGGCCCGCACCGCGGTGCCCAGCGCGACGAACTCCCGGTTGTTGTTACCCAGCTGGGACACCGACAGCCGCACACCCACGACGCCGTCGGCATCCATCGTGGCGGTTTCCTCGAGCATCCGCCCCAGCGCGGTGCCATAACCGTGGTACAGAGCATCGACGTAGGGCCCGAACCCAACGAAGCCGCGCGAGCCTGACGATGTGACCGTCGGGCCGCCGAGGCCGAAACCGCTAAAGCCGCCCAAATTGAAACTCCCAAGACCGGCCATGCCGCCGAGGTAACCGCAGCCTCCGAAACCGCTCCACCCGATGTGCTCGACGATGCAACCCATCACCTCGCCGACCGGGTCGAGGCCGACTGACTGCACCCCGGCAGCGCCAGGCACCGTCAGCAACGAGGTACGAAGACCGCTACGCGCGAAGCGCGTCATCCGTTCGGCGGCCACCGGCGGCAGTCCGCGGCCGTCCCACTCAGCCATCCATGCTCACCTCACACAGCCACGCCACCACCATAATTGTCGGGGGTATTTGTCTGGCGATGGCGGCGGCGATACCTTCGTCGCCCAGCGAAACCCAATGAAACGTAGGCCTTAACGTAAGCGGTCATCTCAGCAGGTAGGAGCAGATATGGCACGCGTCGGACTGTTGACCTTCTCCGACGGACGTGACTTCGTCCACACCGATGTCAAGGCGTTCGGGCTGGACGTGGAAACCCGCATCGCTGCAGCACTGGAGCAGGCCGGGCACGAGGTCATCCGCGCCAGCGAGCCGATCTGGACCAACATGCTGGCCACCACCGAGGCCCGCCGGGTTGCTGACGCGCGGCCCGATCTCACCGTCTTCAACTACCCCGTGTGGGCGTTCCCGCACTTCTCGATGCTCGCCGCGGAGGCCACGCCGGGACCGCTATTGCTGTTTTCCAACATCGACCCGCAGTTCCCCGGGATGGTCGGCATGCTGGCCGCCGGGGGCGGGCTAGACCAGATCGGCCGGTCGCACACCCGGGTGTGGGGCGACGTATCCGACTCCGCCGTGCTGGACCGCGTCCTGGAGACGGTTCGAGCCGCCACCGCGGTGTCCCGGCTGTCCGGCAGTACGTTCGGCCGGATCGGCGGGCGTCCGATGGGCATGTACACCGCGGTGGCGGACACCGACCAGTGGATGAGCACGTTCGGGGTCGACGTCGAGGAAATCGACCAGTGGGAGATCGTGCGCCGCAGCTCCGCTGTCGAGCAGTCCCGGGTGACCGCCGGCCGGGAATGGCTGGAGCGCTACGCCGCCAAGGTGCACTACGACGGCAAGCAGCTGACGCCGGAACTGCTCGAACGTCAAATCCGCTCCTACTACGCGGTGCGGGAACTGATCGACGAGTGGCACCTCGACTTCAGCGGGATCAAGGGCCAGCCGGAGCTGACCACCCACTTCACCACCATGGATGTCACCGAAGCGTTCCTCAACGATCCCTACGACTGGGAGGGTCCCAAGCCGACTCACGTGTGCGCTACCGAGTCAGACATGGATGGCGCGCTCACCATGCAGCTGCTCAAGGGGCTGTCCGGCACCCCGGTGCTGTTCGCCGACGTGCGGCACTACCACGCCGATCGGGACATCTGGGACCTGTGCAACTCCGGGCAGCACGCCACCTGGTACGCCGCGCGCAGCGACGACCCGACGGAGAATCTGCGCCTGGTGCACTTCTACCCGGAGATCTTCTACTTCCCCGCCGGCGGCGCCTCGGTGTCGTTCTTCGCCGCACCAGGGCAAGCGACCTTCGCCCGGCTCACGCGGATCGGCGGCAGGTACCGGATGCATGTGGCACGGGGCGAGTTCGAGCGCTACGACGACGCGACCAACGAGTCGCTGGCCCGGCAGTCGAACTTCGAATGGCCGCACGCGTTTGCCCGGCTGGAAGCTGGCCCTGACGAGTTCCTGTCCACGTTCGGGGCCAATCACATCCACGCGGTACCCGGCGATCATGTCGCCGAGCTTCGCGCGGTATGCCGAATGCTCGACGTCGAATGGGCCGGGATGGGCACAGCTCGGTGAGCACGCCGTGAGCCTGCTGCTCGGTGTCGACATCGGCACCTCCAGCTCCAAGGGCGTGCTGGTTCGCGACGACGGCACCGTGGTGGCGACCGCGACTCGCGCCCACCAGGTGTCGATGCCCCATCCCGGCTGGGTCGAGCACGATGCGCAGGCGGTGTGGTGGGCAGACTTTGTGGCGATCAGCAAGGAGCTGACCGCAGCGGCAGGCGAACCCCTTGCCGCAGTCGGGGTCAGCGGCATCGGCCCGTGCCTGCTTCCGGTGGACGCCGAAGACCGGCCGCTGCGGCCGGCAATCCTCTACGGGGTGGACACCCGCGCCCAGGTCCAGATCGAGGAACTGACCCGGACACTGGGTGAGCAGGCCATCCTGGAGCGCTGCGGGTCGCTGCTCACCTCGCAAGCGGTCGGGCCCAAGTTGGCCTGGCTGCGCTCCAACGAACCCGGCACCTGGTCGGCCACCTGCCGCTTCCTGATGGCCAGCAGCTTCCTGGTGCGCCGCCTGACCGGCAGCTACATCCCGGATCATCACTCGGCCAGCCAGTGCACACCGATGTACGACCCGGTGGCGCACCGGTGGATCGAGGAGAGGACCGAGCTGATCGCCCCAGGACTCGAACTGCCGGAGCTGCGCTGGCCATCGGATGTCGTCGGTGAGGTGCAGGCCTCCGCCGCCGACGAGACCGGCATCCCGGCGGGTACGCCGGTAGTGGCGGGCACCATCGACGCCTGGGCCGAAGCCACCAGTGTCGGCGTGACCGCACCCGGTGATGTCATGTTGATGTACGGCACCACCATGTTCCTGGTGGAAGTGCTCGACCGTGCGCGCCGCAGCCCGCATCTGTGGGGCACCGTGGGCACTTTTCCCGGCACCCACAACTTCGCGGCCGGGATGGCTACCTCTGGTGCGATCACCGAGTGGATCCGCAAGCTGACCGGGGAGTCCGTATTCGACCGGCTCGTCGCCGAAGCCCAGCAGTCCCCGCCCGGTGCCCACGGCTTGCTCATGCTGCCGTACTTCGCGGGTGAGCGGACCCCGCTGTTCGACCCGGACGCCCGTGGCGTGCTGATCGGACTAACCCTGCGACACAACCGCGGGGATATCTACCGGGCCGCCTTGGAGGCCACCGCCTACGGGGTGCGCCACAACTTGGAGGCCATGCGCGATGCGGGCGGCCAGTACCGCCGGCTGGTGGCGGTGGGCGGGGGCACTAAGGGTGGGTTGTGGACCCAGATCGTCTCGGACGTGCTCAACGCCCCGCAGGAGTTGCCGCGCCAGACCATCGGCGCCTGTCTGGGCGATGCGCTGCTGGCCGCTATTGGCATCGGGCTGTCACCCAAAGTAACAGAATGGAATCCCATCGCGATCACCATTGAGCCGCGTCCCGAAACCGTGGCGGCCTATGAGCGTTACTACGCGCTCTACCAGGAGCTGTACCCGAACACCCGAGATATCGCGCATGCCCTCGCCCGGGAACAGCGGGCGGGTCCCTCTTGCAGCCGGAGGTAGCTGATGGTCGCTCCCCCGTTCGGAAATCGAGTGAGCACTCGACGCGTATACTCCCTGGGTGCGCTGGCGGCCGTGCTGTTCGGTTACGACAACGGCATCATCGGTGCCGCGCTGCTGTTCATCCCCCGCGATCTGCCGCTGACCCCGTGGCAGGAAGGTGCGGTGGTCAGCGCCACGGTGTTCGGAGCGATGGTGGGCGCGCTGGGTAGCGGCCCCGCCGCGGACCGGCTGGGGCGGCAGCGGATCCTGCTCGCCGCTGGGTTGGTGTTCACCATCGGTGCGCTGGGCGCCGGCCTGGCCGCCACCGTCGGCATGCTGGTGGGATTCCGCTTCGTCCTCGGATTGGGTATCGGCATCGCGTCGGTACTGGTCCCCCTCTACCTAGCGGAAATGGCACCGGCCGCGGACCGCGGTGTGGTGACCTCGCTCAACCAGTACATGATCATCATCGGGACGGCGCTGTCCGCGGCCCTCGGTTATGCGCTGGCCTTCGCCGGATCCTGGCGGTGGATGCTGCTCATCGGCGTGTTCCCCGCCGTCGTGCTGGTGGTCGGCATGCTCTCCATGCCGGACACGCCCCGGTCCCTGGTACGGCGTGGGCAGGATGACCACGCGCGCGCGGTGCTGATCGGTCTGCGCGGTGACACATCAGCGGCCGAGCGGGAGTTTGCCGAGATCACCGCGCTCGAGCGCCAGCAGCACGACACGCGCACAGTCGCTCGCCTGTCCGCTGTCTGGGTGCGTCGACTGCTGTTACTCGGCGCACTGCTCGCGATCTTTCAGCAGGTCACCGGGATCAATGCGATCGTGTACTACGCGCCGACCATCCTCACCGGCTTCGGGGTCTCCAAGACCACCGCGTTGCTGTTCGGTTTCCTCAACGGGCTGGTGAACATCGGGACCATCGCGCTGGTCGTGCGCTCGAAGGTCGTCGATCGGCGCGGACGCAAACCTGTCTTGCTCGCCGGCTTGGTGGGGATGTCAGCCAGCTTGTTCGCCGTTGGCGCTGCCGCGCTGCTGCTTCCGGTCAACTCCAGCGCGCTTTTTGCCATCGCCGCGGCAGCGTTCGTGGTGTTCACCAACACCTTCTCGGCCACCTGGGGCCCGGTGCTGTGGGTGATGCTGGCGGAGATCTTCCCACTCGCGATCCGGGGTGCGGCGATGGCCATTGCCACCCTGTTCAACTGGCTGGCTGCCTTCGTGGTGTCACTGACTTTTCCCAGCTTCACCGCACTCGCCGGCACGGGCGCGGCCTTCATCGTCTATGCCGCCGTGGGCGTGGTGCTCTTCCCGGTCGTGTGGTGGCTGGTGCCCGAGACCAAGGAACGCAGCCTGGAATCATTGGAAGCGGCGTTTCGGGACAGCACCGGCATCCGGTTTGCAGCGCGCAGCGGAGGTACGGCATGACCGTCAATTACGGCCCGTACGGGTCGAGTTTGCGTGATTTACCCCGGCTGCGCAGCACCCGTCGGCGGCGTGCATCCAGCTGGGACCGCACCGGCGGCAACGACGACCGCATCACCCTCCAGCCGGGAGAAACGGCCACCCTGGCCGATATCGAGGGCGCCGGCACGGTCAACCACATCTGGGTGACCGTCGCCAACGAACGGATGATCCGTGACCCATGGATGCGCGAACCCGATTACCTTCGCCGGCTGGTGCTGCGCGCTTACTGGGACGGTGAGGAGCACCCCAGCATCGCCGTCCCGCTCGGCGACTTCTTTGGAGTGGGGCACGGCCGCACCACCAACTTCGTCTCCGCGCCGCTGCAAATGAGCCCCGAAGACGGTAAGGGCTTCAACTGCTTTTTCCACATGCCGTTCGGTGCAGGCGCCCGGCTGGAAGTCACCAGTGAGCTGGCCGAGGAAAAAGTGTTCTTCTACTACTACATCGACTACGAGGAGCTTGACGAGCTAGAAGACGGCATCGGCCGATTCCATGCGCAATGGCGCCGCAGCAATCCCTGCGCGGGGGCAGAGCAGGGCTCGGAAACCAACGCCGAGTTCCTGCTCTCCGGAGAAAATCTCGACGGGGAAGCCAACTACACCATCCTGGAGGCAGCCGGCCGCGGGCATTACGTCGGTTGCGTGCTCAACATCCACAACCTTCGCGATACCACCGAGTGGAACTGGTACGGCGAGGGTGATGACATGATTTTCATCGATGGTGCAGCGTGGCCCCCGACTCTTCATGGCACCGGCACCGAGGATTACTTCAACACCGCCTGGTGCCCCACCCAGAGCTACCACGCGCCGTATCACGGCATCACCTTGCCGGGCGGTGACAACTGGAGCGGGCAGATCAGCCTATACCGTTTCCATATCGAGGACCCGGTGCCGTTCGAACGATCGATTAGGGTCAGCATCGAACACGGCCACGCCAACAAGCGCAGCGACGACTACTCCTCAGTGGCCTACTGGTACCAAGCCGAACCGCATCAACCTTTCGGCCTGGATCCCGTCGAGCGGCGCGTTCCTCGAATCCGCTGACGCGCGCGTCCCGCGTCGTGAATTCGACGCGTAATTAGCGAGCTCACGCCGTCTGAGCGGGCCACTGCGACGCGTCGTCGACATTCTTGGGACGCTTGCCGACACCAGTCCCGGTGTCGATCCACCAGTAGTTATGACATTGCGGGCATTGCACGTAAACCATGTTGGCGTCCGACTCGAGCAAGTACAGACCATCTTTATTCGCACAATGCGAACACGGACGCCAGACTTTCCGACCGATGTTGACCGATGGGTCAAGAGCCATCAGAGAATACCTCCGCGCGTTTACCTGTCGCCGGACAGCACCTCGACGAGAGCGCCCACTGGGGGATCACTCGAGTCTTCGTCATGTTGGTCCCTCCAGAGGGCCGGAGTGCTGACCGACTCGGGTAACCCTTGCACACCGCATCGAAACATCCGACACCGCACCGATCCTCAGCCCACATACCGGCGAGCGGGCGAGTGCCGTTGCGGCTCCTCCAGCAACCGCAGCCCGTGTTCCACGGTCGCCGGAACCACACGGCGCTCGCGTACCACCCAGCCCAGCCCTCCTAATGCCTCAGCGACGGCCGCCACGCTGGCCCAGTCCCGAGGTACTGATCCCAGCAGCGTGGCAGTCCGTCGCAGCGCGCTCGATAACGGCCGGCGCAACCACGCAGTCCACAACGTATTGCGGATTCCCAGCTGCCGGCGCCGTCTCGGGTCCCGGCAGGGTGAAGGGGAATGCTCGATGACCACGTCCGGTACCCAGCACATCCACCATCCGGCGGCAGCGAGATCCACGGCGAGCAGTTCCTCTTCCCCGCCGAGCCACAGCCGGGGCGAGAACCCACCGACCTGCCGGAAGGCTGAGACCCGAAACATGCTGGCCCCCGCCAGGACGCTGAGCAGAGCTGGCCCAGGCAGCCAAGCCGGTCCCGGTATCGGCGAGTGGCGCAGCTCAGGAGTGATGGGATCCTCGGTCATCGCCGGAGCTACCAGGATCCGGCCGGTCACCGACGCCAGCTGCGGGTGGGCGTCGAGCAGGTCGGCGGCGCGGGTCAAGGAGCCGGGCCGCCAGCGAGTGTCGTCGTCACAAAAAGCGACATAACGGGTATTGAGATCGCGAACGGCCAGATTGCGGCCCACCGCGCCGAGGTTGCGCGCACTGCGCAGCAGGGTCACCTGACCGAAGCGCTCGGCGACGGCGTCAGCGGTGTGATCGGTGGAGCCGTTGTCCACTACCACCACCGGAACCTGATCCGGCAGCGCCGTCATCCACTCCAAGGTCCGTAACAGCTCCTCCTTGCGGTTCCGGGTGATGATCACCACGGTGACCCGACCGCCGGTCACCGGGCACCGTCTTCCAGCATGCGAACCTGCTCTTCCACGGCGGGCGGCAGGACAGCGCGCCGCCGCAGCGCGGCCGGCAGCCGGATCAGCGCCTCGCGTAACGCCCTGCGGGCGGACACGTCATGCACGGAGTGCCGCGCAAGCGTCGTCGCGGTTGCCACGGCTACCCGCGCCGGCCTGCGCAGTACCGCGGTCAGGAGGGCATTGCGCAGCTCGGCCACCCGCCGCCGGTGCGGATTGGGCCGGTACACGGAGGGATGGTGGTGCGCAACGACGTCATGAACGTATGCCCGCTCCCACCCGGCCGTAGCCAGGTCGTAGCACAACAACTGCTCCTCCCCCACAAAGAACAGCAGGCTGCTGAAGCCACCGACTTCACAAAACGCTTTTTTGCGCAGCACCGCGGAGCACGCCAGGAAGCCGAGCACGGATGGACCGGGAGCGCCCGGTGCCCGGGGCAGTGGGCTGTGCGCCATCAGGGGGGTGATGGGGTCGGGACGTTTGGCCGGGCCGACGAGAGTCCGAGCTGCCACCAAGCCGAGGCGCGGGTGGCTATCCAGTACCGCTGCGGCGCGCTGGAGGGCCCCGGGAGCCCACCATGAGTCGTCGTCACTGAATGCGACATAGGGAGTAGTGGCTGCCGCTACGCCGAAATTTCGCGCGGGTGCGCCATAGTTGCGTGGCAACCCGACCACGACCGAGCTGGTGAACTGCTCGCGCACCGTCTGCGCGGTGCCATCGGTCGAGCCGTTGTCCACCACGACTACTGGCGGCGCCGGGATGAGATCGTGCAGGTGCCGCAGAGTGCGCAGCAGTTCCTGACATCGGTTGCGGGTGGCGATCACGACTGTAACCCTGCCGCTCATCGCGGCCCCCCGACGCGGCGCACTCGCACGCGATCCGTTACCCGCCAATCACCCATCGCAAACGTGCAATTGCGTTTCACCCCGCCCAGAGGTGGGTATCCCACCCCGGGGTAGAGCGATGGGGGGACGTAGTGAGCACGAGATTCAGCAGGGCCGTGGTCACGGGTGGAGCTGGCTTTCTCGGCTCTCACGTGTGTGAGCAGTTGCTTCGCCGCGGTGTCGGCGTCATATGCCTGGACAATTTTCTCACCGGCACGCCGGCCAACATTTCCCACCTACTCGGTGAACCACGGTTTCGTTTGATCAAGTGCGACGTGACCGACTTCGTGCACGTGCCCGGCCCGATCGATCTGGTACTGCATCTCGCCTCAGCGGCGTCGCCTGCTGATTACCTGCGGCTGCCGATCGAAACGCTTAAAGTGGGCAGCCTCGGCACCCTGCACGCGCTGGGTCTGGCCACCGAGAAAGGCGCCCGATTCGTGCTGGCTTCCACCAGCGAGGTGTACGGGGATCCGCAGCAGCACCC
>DASQVU010000588.1:0-2585 GCA_035640615.1 Pseudonocardiaceae bacterium | reverse complement strand
CAGATCATCGGAGCGTGCAACCTTTTCCACACCAATCCTCATCAGTTGGCCCTTTCGGTGACCGAAATCGGGCAGGCCATGGCCGACGTCGCCACCATCGGCCTGATCCAGGAACGGTCCCTGCGCCACCACGAGACACTTATCGACCAACTCCAGACCGCTCTGAATAACCGCATCATCGTCGAGCAAGCCAAAGGCGTTCTCGCCGAGCGCCGTAGCATCACCCCCGCGGAGGCCTTCGACGTGCTCCGCGCTTACGCCCGCCGCCACCACCACCGACTCACCGACCTCGCCACCCACGTGATCGGCGGCACCATCACCGCTACCGAACTACTCAAAACAACCTCGACATCCCCACCCCCTGAATAAGGGGTTACGCGGGTCCTGGCGGGCTTGACGCAGCATCGGGGAGCCCTCCTCGCCCGAGACGTGCCTCTCGTGCTGAGCGCACAGGGAGCTTCCCGCTCCGTATCGACCGCTGGTTGACCCGGTCGCGTCCGCGTCGGGCTATGGTTTCCCGTCTGGGCATGCTGGCGGCTCGGCTGCGGTCTATGGGCCGCTGACACCGCTGGGATTGCGCGGTGGACACGGCTCGGGATGGTGACTGGTGCAGCAATGACCACCCACCATGACGAGGAAAAATTGCGCGAGGTCGCTGACCAACATTCCGCAGACGATCCGGCTGTCTACGCTCGCCTGTATGCCGACGCTGATTACCTCACGCAGATTCACAAGGCAATGTCAACGGCGATGAGGTGGCCCGATGATGCGTGATCTCATCGATGGGACTCTGCTTGTGCGAGATGGTCATTTGGCGGTAGCGGAAGTGCCGATCTTCCGATTTCAGGAAATTGGGATAACAGTTCGCCGAATACAGTCAACGTCCGTGACCTGCATCTCTGCATATTCGAATGCAGATGAACTTAGGTGAACGTGGACGGATGAGACCAGAGATGAAGCCACGCTGCACCAGCGACTCGTAGACACTCCTAAGCGATCACTGCCCTGCTGTTCCCTTGATCTGCGGTGCGGTTCTGGGTTCAGGCGCAGCCGGAAGAGGGTCCTAACCCTGGCAATTCACGCGGGTCTGCAGCTGATCGGCGCGCCGGGATAGGAAAGTGCTCCTGAGCTGGAACGGTACGGGTTGTCTAGATCCTTACCGGCCAGATCGAGGAGCACTTGTAGGGTGAAGGTTACCGGGTGGCTGACGGGTTTGGGGGTCACCGGCGACGGCACGGGGATCGTGTCGCATGCCGGGGTGGCATTGCTGAGGGTGCTGGCGGACAAGACCGGGCTGACCGCGGGTCTGTCGAAGGCGTTGGCTAGCCGGCGGCTGTTGGTCCATGACCGGGGCCGGGTGCTGGCGGATTTGGCGTGTGCGATTGCTGACGGCGCTGAGGTGATCAGCGACTGTCGGGTCATGGCCGATCAGGGTGGCCTGTTTGGCCCGGTCGCCTCGGTGCCCACCTGCTGGCGGGCGCTCAAGGAGATCGCTGAGGGCGGCAGCTGGACGCTGGCGCGGTGTAGGGCGGCGGTCAACGCCGCCCGTGGGCGGGCGTGGGCGGGTATCGAGGCTCGTCACGGCGCGATGCCTGGCATCGCGGTGGCCGACAAGACGCTGGAGGGCGTGATCGGGCTGCGGCTGGACGCGACCGTGGTGGCGTGTCATTCGGATAAGCAGCGGGCTCCAGCCCAATTTCAAGGGATTCGGCCTGCACCCGCTGGGCTGCTGGTGCGACAACACCGGCGAGCCGCTGGCCGGGATGCTGCGTCCGGGCAGCGCGGGGTCCAATACCGCCGCCGACCACATCACGGTCCTGGGGGAGGCGATCGCCGCGTTGCCGCCGAAGTACCAGCGGCGACTGATGCTCACCTGGGATGGCGCTGGGGCCAGCCACGCCCTCCTCGCCCACCTCGACGCGCTGGCCTGCCGGCCTGGCCATCAGCTGATCTAGGCTGTCGGCTGGGAGCTGGGCAAGCGGGAGAAGGACGCGATCAGTATCGTCCCGCAGCGGGCCTGGCAGACCGCCGTCGATCACCGTGGCGAGCTACGGGAGCGCCGCGCCGACGAGGCCTGCGCCGAGAGCCGGTGCGCCCACCGCACGTGCTGGATCGAGGAAGCCCACGTGACCGAGCTGACCGCGCTGCTGCGTCAAGGCCCAGCCGGTGACCAGCTCACCGGCTGGCCGCTCTCGATGCGAGTCTTCGCCCGCCGCGAGCGGCCCCACCCCGCGCCCAGCTGACCCTCTTCGAAGCCGCGGACGGCTGGCGCTACAGCCTGTGGATCACCAACCTGCCCGAACGCACCCCCGGCTGGCGCGGCCAGCCGCCCTACATCGACGCCGCCCACCGGGTGCACGCACGGGTCGAAAATGCCATCCGTACCGGCAAACAGACCGGGATCGGCAAGTTCCCCAGCCACCTGCTGGCCCTCAACCGCGCATGGCTGACCGCCGCGCTAACCGCCGCCACCCTGCTGGCCTGGATGCGAACGCTCGCTCTCGACGGCGACCTCGCCAAGGCCGAACCCAAGACACTGCGCTACCGCATCCTCCACGCCGCCGTCCGCCTGGTGCGCAGTGGTC
>DASQVU010000587.1:0-2809 GCA_035640615.1 Pseudonocardiaceae bacterium | reverse complement strand
GCCACGGAGATCACCGCGAACGAGCGGGTGGTGGAGTGCCCGTTGGTGGTCATCGTGTTGTTCGCCCAGCGCAGGTTGACCTCGCTGGTCTCAGTGAGCACCACGACGCAGCCGTCGGCGCCGGACGCGTTGAGTGCCGTCACGGTCAGCTCGTCTGGAGTGATCACTGGCCGGCCTCCTCGCGGGCGTTGAGCACGTTGATGTTCCGGAACAGCGCCGACGGGCAGCCGTGGCTGACCGCGGCGACCTGGCCGGGTTGCGCCTTGCCGCAGTTCATCGCGCCGCCCAGCAGCCACGTCGAGCGGCCACCCACCGCCTCCATCGCACCCCAGAAATCGGTGGTGGTGGCCTGATAGGCGACGTCCCGGAGCTGGCCGGCCAGCCGCCCGTCCTCGATCCGGTAGAACCGCTGCCCGGTGAACTGGAAGTTGTAGCGCTGCATGTCGATCGACCAGGAGCGGTCGCCGACGATGTAGATCCCGCGCTGCACCCCGGAGATCAGCTCTGCGGTCGCGGTGTCGGTGTTCGGGTCGGGTTGCAGCGACACGTTGGCCATCCGCTGGATGGGCACGTGGTGCGGCGAGTCGGCGAACGCGCAGCCCGCCGAGCGCTCCAGTCCCAGCCGGCGGGCGAACACCCGATCGGTCTGGTAGCCCACCAGCGTGCCGTCCCGCACCAGGTCCCAGCGCGAGGTAGCCACCCCGTCGTCGTCGTAGCCGATGGTCGCCAGCCCGTGTTTCTCCGTGCGGTCGCCAGTGACGTGCATGGCCGGCGAGCCGTAACGCAGGATGCCGAGCTTGTCCGGGGTAGCGAACGACGACCCGGCGTAGGCGGCCTCGTAGCCGATCGCCCGGTCGTACTCGGTGGCGTGCCCTACCGACTCGTGGATGGTCAACCAGAGATTCGTCGGGTCGATCACCAGGTCGTACCGGCCCGGGGCCACGCTGGGTGCCTTGACCTTCTCGGCGAGCCACTCCGGCAGCTGCGCCAGCTCAGCGTCCCAATCCCAGATGGTGTTGCCGGCCAGGTATTCCCAGCCGCGGGCGGTGGGTGGCGCGCAGGTCCGCATGGTCTCGAACGAACCCGCCGCCCGATCCACCGCGATCGCCGTGACTTGTGGGTGCATCCGGACCCGCTGCTGGGTCGTGCTGGTGCCAGCGGAGTCGGCGTAGAACTTAGTTTCCTTCTCCGACCGGAAGATCACGTCGGTGTGCTCGACCCCGTCGGTGGCCAGCAACCGGCGCGACCACTCCGACAGCAGTGCCACCTTCTCGCTCAACGGCACCGTGAACGGGTCGATCTCGTGATCCCCACTCCATACGGCGTCGGCGTGCACCGGTTCGGCGGCCAGCTCCACCCGTTCGGCGTTGAGCGGGCGCAGCGTGCGGGCCACCGCCACGGCCCGCCCCGCGGTGGCCACGGCGGACTCTGGCGTCAGTTCCAGGTGCGAGGCGAAGCCCCAGGTGCCCTCGACGATCACTCGGACGGCCAGGCCGATGGTGGTCGAGTCCTGCGCGGTGGCGACAGTCCCGTCGCGCAGCCTCAGCAGCTGCCGGGTGATTCGCTCGATCCGGACGTCGGCGTGCTGGGCACCGAGTGCGCCAGCCCGTTCGAGGGCGGCCGCGGCCAGTGTCCGCAGCGGTAAGGCGAGGAAATCAGGGTCAATCTTGCCGGTACTCACACCCGCCGACCCTAGTGGCAGTGGCGCTGCGTTGGCGGTGATAGCCGGGCACCGACGTTACCCAGCTGCGTCAGTATTCCCATCACGCAGTGTGTGTTCTTCACCCTCACCGGTACAAGAGTGCCTGTTGCAATGAGTAACCGGAATGCCCTAGCTTGGGCCTGCGTGACCACGGAGAGTAGAGGGAGCTAACTCGGTGATCTCGAAAAGGTGCGGCCGAGTCCGACGATCGACAAGCTGCTGACACGCGCGAGGGTGCAAGACCGCTGAACCATTGATATGGACGCTCAGGTCACATACTGCCGGACAGCACGTGGACGCCGCATTCTCAGCGGGCTGGTGGAGCACATTTCGAGACTGATCAAGACCTTTTCACACGACCAGGGGGAAGGACACGACATGAGGATTGCAGACGTCTTGGCAATGGGTGGCGGCGGATACGGCTACCGCAGCGGTTGGTCCAGCGACTGCTCCAGCGGGTGCAACATCAGCGAATTCGAGCGGTACGAGGAGCACTGCTACCACTACAACAACTGCTGCTACGGCGATGAGTGCTCCACGGGCCACCACGGCGGACGTGGTCTCCTGGGAATCCTCTAGCGGATTACTCGCGGGCCATCCGGCGGTGGCCGCACCCTTGTCAAGGCAAAGGCCACCGCCTCGCTTTAAGAATTAATGCCGCGCCGCGCCCTAGCTACGCGCGGCCCACCATAACGCACGCTGTGTGTGTTATTCACGCACACCGGTACAAAAATATCTGTTGCAACCGGGTCTTGACATGCTCTAGCTTGGGCCTGCGTGACCATGGAGAGCAGGAGGCTCGCTAGCCGATCTGGGGGCGAATTGTTACTCACGCCAGCTGTACTGCCGGGAGATTTCCCGAAAATCACCTGAGCATTGATTATAGGCGCGTTGTTGTGCAAGTCAAGGCGACTGCACACAACTTCCCTGGATCGCTTCGGTCCTGACGGCTCGCACGACTACTTCGATCGACTGGAAAAAGGGGGAAAGGCGTTATGCGGATCTCGGATGTCTTCACCATGGGTGCCGGCTACGGAAGCGGCGGCTATGGAAATAGCGGCTATGGAAATGGCAGCGAATACTTCTCAGACAACCCGTGCTACCAGG
>DASQVU010000586.1:0-2578 GCA_035640615.1 Pseudonocardiaceae bacterium | reverse complement strand
AAGATCCCTGCGCTGGAAAGGCAGCTCGCTGAGGCCACCGCGGTCTCCCGCGACCCACAGGTGATGCTGAAAGAAGAGGTCGGCCCCGACGATGTCGCTGACGTCGTCTCCTCGTGGACCGGGATCCCGGCGGGCCGGCTGCTCGAAGGCGAGACCGCCAAGCTGCTGCGGATGGAAGACGCGCTGTCCGCCCGCGTGGTGGGCCAGCCGGAGGCGGTGCGCGCGGTGTCTGACGCAGTCCGCAGGGCCCGCGCCGGCGTTGCCGACCCGGACCGTCCCACCGGCTCGTTCATGTTCCTGGGACCGACCGGTGTCGGGAAGACCGAGCTGGCCAAGGCGCTGGCGGAGTTCTTATTCGACGACGAGCGCGCCATGGTGCGCATCGACATGAGCGAATACAGCGAAAAGCACTCCGTGGCCCGGCTGGTCGGTGCACCGCCCGGCTACATCGGCTACGACCAGGGTGGTCAGCTCACCGAGGCGGTGCGCCGCCGGCCGTACTCCGTGGTGCTGCTCGACGAGGTGGAAAAGGCCCACTCCGACGTCTTCGACGTGCTGCTGCAGGTGCTTGACGACGGCCGGCTGACCGACGGTCAGGGCCGCACGGTGGACTTCCGCAACACCATCCTGGTGCTGACGTCTAACCTCGGCTCGCAGGCGCTGGCCGACTCCACGTTGACCGAGAAGCAGCGCACCGAGGCGGTACTCGGCGTGGTGCGCCGGCACTTCAAGCCCGAGTTCCTCAATCGTCTTGACGACCTGGTGGTGTTCCACTCGCTGACCACCGAGGAGCTGACCGCGATCGTGGAGATCCAGATCCGGCAGCTGGCCCGGCGGCTGGCCGCCCGGCGGTTGACCCTGGAGGTGACGGACGCCGCGAAGGAGTGGCTGGCGATAAACGGTTTCGACCCGGTGTACGGGGCGCGGCCGCTGCGCCGGCTGGTGCAGTCCGCGATCGGTGACCAGCTTGCCCACGCCTTGCTGGCCGGCAAGATCACTGACGGCGACACCGTGCTCGTAGACCTCGACAACGCTGCCGAGGGTGGCACCGGCGCCCCCACCGTCACCCGCGCCTGACCTCCTGACCCCTGGACCCCGATATGTCTCCATGTCGGGGTTCGAGCGGCGTGTGTGCACGGGAAGTGTCGGGGTGCCGATCTAGGCTCGTCGGGTGATGCCGTGGGTATGGTTTGTGATCTCTTTGCTGGCCGCCGCCGCCGGGAGCGCGCTGCTGGCGGCTGACCGTGGGCAGCAGAGCGCGAACCAGCGGGAACGCCGGCGCTGGGCAGCGCTGCGCGGGTGGCGATTCGCGCTGTCCGACCCGCTGCTCACCGAGCGCTGGCACCACGGCGTGATAGCCCGGGATGGCACTGGGGTGGCCCGCGATCTGGTGACCGGCAGCCTGTTTACCCGGCTAGGTCGGCGCGCAGTGCAGGTTTTCGACCATGATCAGGCTGGCCAGGTCTCCAGCGTGGTGGTAGCGGTACAGCAGCGAGCCCGCGATGCCGATCTGGTCGTCGAGCTGTGGCTGCCCGACCAGCCGCTGCCGCACGATTCCCAGCTCACCAGCCTGGGCATGGTGGGAGAGCGGATGGTGCTGGTCACCGAGCCGGACCGGGCCCGCGCGGTGCTGACGCCGGATTTCATCTTCGCGACCAACTCGCTGGGTGACGACATCCCGGTTGCCTGGCTGGAGCAGGACTGGGTGCTGGCCGCGGCACCGTACTTGGCCACGCCTACCCGGTTGGAGCGGCTGCTGCGGGCCCTCGATGAGATCGCCGATCTGCTCGATCTCGGCGCGCCCGAGGAGCCTGCCGACACCTCGGGGATCGCCGATCGTGCGGACCTGTCGCGCTGGGCCAGTAACTAGTTCAGTCCCAGAAAAAGTAACGATCCAATCTCATAGCGCGATCTCCCCCGGCGGGGATTCACCGAAGTCACCTTGCTGGCGATCCGCACCCGGGTCCTCACCGTGCTGGTGGCCCAGTGGATGAGCCATTGCGGTCACCGCGGCGCGCGGCTTCGTGTTCGGCATAGGGGGTGACGTAGGCGTAGACGAGCGGCAGCGCTCGTCCTCAAATCCCGAGCACTTCCCTGACATCGTCAACGTCGACACCCGACGAGATCAGGGTCTTATGGATGCTTGTGCACCCTGCCACCAATTGAGATCACGATCAGTTTACCCAAAACATTGCGAACTCGTCTTCACGATGGCTCGCCTGCCAGTTCAGCCACGAGCCTCGGTGGTTAGAGACGCAGCCTGGCTAGAGGTAGCGACGAATCCAGAGATGAAGGGAATAGAACGCCGACGGTAGTAAGAGGACTTGTCGATATGGCAAGACAGGCTCACACTGCCGGCGTCGGGACGTTCTGCCATGCCGACTACCGGAATCAGGAGCGCTGTCGAGGAACAAGCTGCCGCTGCTGTTCGGCATGTTCATGTATGAAGGCAACTTCGAGGTGATCTCCTCGATGCACGGCGAAACCCTGACACGCGGAGGAAAGCTGACCGCCGGCAACGTCCACGACTCGTCCATCCAGGTACACCTCAGCACCGCACGGCCTTCGTGCTCCGTTA
>DASQVU010000585.1:0-3167 GCA_035640615.1 Pseudonocardiaceae bacterium | reverse complement strand
CTCGGGGACGCGCCATGCGCTGTGATCCGGTGGCGTTGTGGTGGCTGCTCGCTGGGAAGACACCGCCCCGCTCCACCGATGCGTGCCAGACCCAAGCCGGGCTCATTTTGCTAATCGCGACCGCCGCCCAGGTCACGGGCGACCCCAATGCAATCGTCGCGGATCTTCTCGGTGCGATCGGCTGGACGAGCGGCGAGGGCACCTCGTTGACAAGTTCGATGGCCTGCCACGCTGCGTGGAACACCGCAACGGTGCTGCGGCGAGTGGGAGCCTTCACCGATGAACGTCATTTCGACCGACGAGCACGGCCGACGCTAGACGGAGTCAGTTTCGCCCGCGCAGCGCTCGACGCAGGGTGTCGATCACGGCGAGGGTAGAGTCCTCCCGACCGGTGAGCCAGTCCAACGTGTGTTGCTCCTTGTCGCTGACGTCGAGGCGGTGCCCGTGGCGCGAGGAGCGCGGCCAGTCCGTCGACGCGTGGCGGTTCCACGACTGATGGACGGTTTCATTTCTGGCCCGCTCGCGACGTCACGCTGATCATGAGGCGGCCGGACCCATAGCGGCGGGCTGGTGATCGGTTCCATGGACGGTGTGGTTTGTCATATCCGCAGCTTGCCGTTCAACCGTCGTAACGGTACCGCACGAGAGGTGTCCGACGCTGACCACTCGCCCTGACTGGAGGCTGCTTGGAACTTTGCGTTGGCCGGTTTCAGGCCGTAAACCAGCCGGGATCGGCCTCAGCGGCTCCGTGACATCCACGCGGACATCCACGCGTTTGCTTACCGGCGGGTTCCGAACCGGTGCGTCAATCTCGTCATGGACGCATTTGGCGGTGCTCAATGATCAATCGGCGGGGGTGAGCAGGGCGCAACGGTGCGAACCTGGTACGGGATGGGTTGGGCTGTCTGCGGTTGTAAATTATGCGTATCCTTATAATAGTTTTTTGGCGTATCCGGGTCGACGAGGTCATCAGCCCGTTCTTACTCGATGTGTGTCGATGGGAGGGTGACGGCCTCGCCGAGCGGGTGCGGCATGCTGCCCCGGACCCTGGCGGCACTGACCAGTGAGTGTCGACGGGAGCACGGTGGAAGATTCGGCTGAACTGTCAGTTGCCATTGTGCGGGGCGGCGCCGAGTACGCCCGCGTGATCCTGCGGGGTCATCTCGATCACCACGCTGGGCAGCGACTTCGAACTGAACTCAGCGCGGTCCTTGATGCCGGAGCCCGGTATCTGACCGTTGATCTCGCCGACGTCGATGGCTGCGATGAGAGTGTGCTCCAGGTGCTTGGCTGGGCGACGCGTCGAGCATCTGAACAGCAGGGTTGGCTCGCGCTGACCGGGGTTAACCACCACCTCCGATTCGCCGCAGAGGGACATCGGCCGAGAGATCGGTAGTGGCTTTGCCGCAGTTCCTGTTATTCAGACCGGTTGCCCCGTGCGGTGAGGTGGTGCCACCACGGTTCCGGAGACACCGGTGGCGGACCTGCCGGTCGTCCTCAGGCTTTCCCGCTGTGGAATTCAGGGTCCTTGGCTGGGAAGCTGCTTGGCGCGCAGGAGCCGATCAGCGGCGGCGATGCGGCGTCGGATTGCCTCTGGTCCGATGCTGTCACTCGGTCTGCTGTTTTTGGGCGAGCGATCTGGCAGGGGGCAAATCACCGGGCTGCCATCCGGCCCACCGGGGTCGATAACCAGTGACTAAGGGCAGTCGGGTAGACCAAATATGGGGCGCGATCACCGCCCACGCGAACGCGCTCGGCATTCCTATTTCCCTGCGCCTGCTTTGCGAGACCGCCGTCGCGCGGCTACCGGTTACCGGGGTGGCGGTGGTGGTACGAGGCGGGTTTGTGGCCTCCGAGCCCATCTACGTGCGCCCGAGCGATGTTCGTCCTGCCACTGCGCATCGGTGCCGTCCGCGGTGGCGTCCTCGCCCTCTACGTCGACCGTCCGGGCCGGCTTTCGACCTCAGACCTCAGCGAGCGTGGGTGTTGGCTGAGTTGCCTGGAATTCCTGTTCGATGAGCAAGACGGGACAGGTATCCACGGTGGCCACCCGCTCACCTGTGGATACTTCGAGACCCGACCAGAAGCCCACCAGGCCACCGGCATGATCTCGGTCCAACTCGGCGTCAGCGTCGGAGAGGCCTTCATCCGGCTGCGGGCCCGCGCGTTCGCCGAGGGCCGGCCGCTGTCCGAGCTGGCCACCGACGTGGTGGCCCGCCGCATCCGATTCGACGAGGACACGCCCTGACCGACCAACTCCAGACTGCCTTGAACAGCCGCATCATCGTCGAACAAGCCAAGGGCGTCCTGGCCGAACGCCGCGGCATCAATCCCAGCGACGCCTTTACCCTGCTCCGCAACTATGCCCGCCGCCACCACCAACGACTTACCGAGCTCGCCGCCGCGGTCGTCGACGGCACCACCACCGCCACCGAACTCCTCCACACCACCACGACTTAACCCCGGCGAAGCCTCCCGACCCACAGGAGCGAGCAAACCAGGTTGCCGTGACCCCGCTCGGGCCTACCGGTGGGTCGGCGACCCCAGTAAGCTGCCGCGAGCCCGTACCCCGCAGCCGGTTCGGCGTCAAGCGACTACGGGTGGAAGCGCTGCCGCCCAGACCCCGGTGGCTGACAAGAGCCGGTCTCGGCCGGGGAGATCACATGACGGCGGGTTGTGAGCGCACGCACCGAGGCGCTGACCCCAGTGGCGTGTCCCGCGGCAGCATCGGTGCTTCCCCCCGCACTGAGGGGATGGTGATGGGCCACCACGCCGCGGTGGTGACGGCGGAGGACGTCACCTGGCTCGTTGCCCACCTACGGACAGTCGTCGCTGCCAGCTCCGCAGTCTGGACCGGCCGCGGCATGACACTGGTCCAGCTGACCGCGCTGCATGTCATCGGCACGCTGGCCCCGGTCAGTCTCATCGACCTGGCCCAGGCTTTGGGCACCAAATCACCGGCCACCGACCCACGCCGGCGCGAAGCCCCTTCTTGCCGGGCGACGTACCCCCGGTGAGCACATACTCGTCAATATCTTTGTCGTCGGCCCGATGCTGGCTTTGCTGGCGGCCGTGCCGCTGGCCTGGGGTTGGGGGCTTAGCTGGCTCGACGTCGGTCTGGCTGCGGGCTTTTACCTGCTTTCGGGCCTGGGCGTCACGGTGGGGTT
>DASQVU010000584.1:0-3382 GCA_035640615.1 Pseudonocardiaceae bacterium | reverse complement strand
CTTCAGTACGCGCACCGACGGTCGGACGCCTCCCATTGGCCACTTTTCATATTCACAGATACGGCTGCCGCGCATGCGGACGTTCGAGTCATCTCTCATCTGATTGAACCGCGCCGCAACTTCGTTTTGCGTCAGTTCGTGAGCCAGACGCCAGGCCTCGCGGGGCCGGCATCCGCAGTGCAGCAAGTCAACCACCAGTAGTTCGACGAGTTGCTGACCGGCCACTCCGAGCCGCACAAGACGGTCCCGCAGGCTATCGCGGTACGCCTTGCTGGCTATTTTGCGCGGCGCGGCCGTCTCACCCTTCTAGGCCACCCAACGTTATACGCCGGTGGCGCAGATTTTACTCAACGAGTGCCGGATCGTCGGCTTTCACCGGAAACTTCAGCCGCAGTTCCATGAGCTTCTTGCCGCAATGAAGGACTGTTTCCGCAGCTCAACGGGGGTGCGTTCAGGTGAGCAAATCTCTCTACCCGATGTGAACGACACGCACTGTGACGTGTGTAAATATTCCTACATGTCCGATCGCGGCTTGCCACCGGCTGGTCCACGCCCTGGGGATACCCCGGCCGACGGTACCGATCTTTCATCCGAGTCTGCGGAGAACCCGGCTACCTCGGTGCCTCCAACGCTAGGTCGTACGCGCGGAATTGTCAATGCGTGCGGGATTGTTTTCGGTCCACTTCACGGTGCAAGCCAATGGGGAGGAAAACATGGTTGCTATGGATTACCGAACGAGGGATGGGCTCGCAGATTACGGCTTCTCGATAGAGCCGCTGCCAGACGATGGGTGGCGAGTATACATTATCTTGCAGCCCTTCTGTCAGGCTGGTGATGCCGCCAGCTTGCCTTATCAATCTATCGACAGTAAAGGGCGTCGATATGTAGACTGGCCCGCTAAGCTCGCTAACTTAGGAGAGGCGAAAACGGTAGCCGGCCTCTGGGTCGAGTTGGTGGAGCCCTACCGGCGCGCCCAAGAACAAAAGGCGCTCTACGTCGAGTTGATTGAGCATTGCCTACGGTCCCGGCAGAAAAGAAAACCCGCCCATCCAACTCAAGAGCGTCTCGACGACGTTAGGAAACAAAGTCAACGGAGTGATCGTATGACCGACGAGGTTGCGTAGTATGGCGGCGATGTTGCGTCAGGCTGGCCCGGGTTTGACGGAGGTATCCAGGTCCACCGTGGCCAGTCGAAGCAACCGGAGCAGTGCCGGCCAGACCCGCTGGCCGAGAGCTGTATCGGCGGCAGGGGTTCCGCCTCGCGCCATGGCCATACCGCCGGGCGAGTTGATCGGCTCACCAGGCAGTAGTAGGCGATGGCCCGCGGCGCGGGCGGTCATCACGTCGGTGGCTAGTTGGTGAGTCGAGCGGCGGTCTGAGATCTGCTGGGCGAACCGGTCGGCGGGCCAAACCTGGTCGTCACCGCCTGCGGTGAGCAGGACTCGTCCGGTGATCCGCTCGACGGGGATCGTGGCGGCGGGCACGCGCTCAGCAAAGGTCTGCAGGCTCTGCTCGTACAGGCCCCGGTAGGACGGCAGCCCCCCGATTGTGGTGGGCACCCATGCCGGGTCGTAGGGCACGAACGGCAGGGGTTGCCCCCTTGGACGTTCCGATCACGCACAGGTGATCGCTGAGGGAGGCCAACCGATCCATTGCCGGTGCGAAGGTCTCCAGCGGAACCTCGCAAATCCCCGATGGCTGGCCCGCCCCGCCGAACCAGCGCAGGCTCATCGCGGCCGCGCCGTGCCTGGCCAGCAGTCGCGTTCGGTCGGTAGCAATCCGCCCGCTGGAGCCGGTAAGCACCAGGAGCGCGCATCGTGGCTGCTCACCGGTGGGGAGCACCAGCAACCCTTCGGGATCGGATAGCGGGTATTCGGTCATCGGGCGGTGGTCTGGTTATCGGTGAACGTGTGCGCGGTCTTTTCGAAGGGGTTGCCGCAGCCGGCCGCGTTGAGGCTGTTCCAGGCGCCACCCTGCGCCATGCCCCAGATCGCGCCGATCGTGACGTAGGTGAGGTAGAAGCCGAGTTCACCGAGGGCTGCCACGGTCCGGCTGTGCAGCGACTCGTGCCGGGCCAGGCTGTCGGGCATGGTGCCGTCTGGACTGAAGCAATCTGACTGGGTCCACGCCACGGCACCGAGCGCCAGCGCGCCGCGGCCAGGACCCACCGCGATGAACAGCATGCCCCGGCGGAAGTCGACCTTGCTGCCGGCAAACGCCACCACCAGCGTGGCAACGAGCCCGACGCTGGTCAGCACCGGCGACTGCACCCATTTGATGAGGAAGCTGGCCAACCACGCCGCCGGCGTATCCGTGCCGTCCAGCAGCGCGCTGAGGGTGGCCCCGGGTACGGCCGCCACACTGAAGATGATCAAACCGGTGGTGGCGGCGGTGACGATGGTTACGTCGAGGTCGAACAGTGCACCGAGGCCGAGGAGGATGCCCGTCCATCCCGAGACGGCCAGCACGCCACCAATGGCGCCACCGATCACCCACAGCACGAACTCGTCCCAGGCTTTCACCCGGTTAGCCGCCGCCCCACCGCCGGCGAAGATCGCGCCGGCAAGAACGGCGATCAGCAACACGACAAGCACGACCGGCCGCCCCCGGAGTTGAAGTAAGGCCCAGGTTACGGGCGCACCGTCAGCTTGCCGTGGCGAAACTGCGCTTCCAGCGATTCCAGGCTGCGTCCCTTGGTTTCCGGTACCATCCACCACACGACCGGGATGATCAGGATCCCCGCGGCGGCGTAGCCGAGGTAGATGGTGCCCGCGCCGGCCAGCGCGGTGAGTTCGGGGAAACTCGAGGACACCAGGAAGGCGGCCAGCCAGTTGAACAGGGTGGCGATGGCCATCGCTGATCCCCGGATGGCGAGCGGGAAGATCTCAGCCAGCATGACCCACAACACCGGGCCCCAGGTGGCGGAGAAGGTGTTGGTGAACACCACGAACGCCACCACAGCGATGGCGAACAGCGCGGTTGAGCTGACCGGGACGGTCAGGGCCGCGATACCGACGGCGAGCCAGCTGGCGGACATGCCGAACAGACCGGCCAGCAGGATGGGCTTGCGGCCGCGCCGGTCCACGACCTTCGACCGGACGACGACGGCGATGGTCGCAGTGTTGAGCAGTCCGTTGAGGAACCCGAACAGCAATGCGGTGACTGGAGACATCCCGAACCCGGCGAGCACGGTCGGTACGTACACAATCGAGCCGATCCCGGTGACCTGCTGGAACACCGCTAGCCCGGCACCCAGCAACAGCAGCCGGCGGACCCACGGCGTGGACAGCCGGGTGCCGGTCTGCGCGTCGTGCTGCTGCCGTTCGAGTTCCGTGATCTCGGTGAGTTCCCGCTCAGCCAGCGCGGTGTCGCTGCGCAAGCT
>DASQVU010000583.1:0-9738 GCA_035640615.1 Pseudonocardiaceae bacterium | reverse complement strand
TTCCACGGCCAACGCTCGCAGCGCCAGATCGGGTTCGGCCCCCAGCACCTCAGCAAGGACGGGATCATACTGCGCAGCCCAGCTACGCACGGCGTCGAGGATCCGATCACCCGGCAGGGTGGCGATGTAATCGGCGCTGATGTCCTCGAGCTTGACCAGGTCGACCAGCGGGCCGGCGACACCGCATTGATCAAGCTGGATGGGGGTGGCCAAAGCCTGCTGGAGCGGCATTTCGGCGAGCCGGCCGTTGGCCAATCCGCGGAGGTAGTACAGCACCGCCTCGGCGGGGTAGCCGGCTTGGATGTAGAAATCGACACTGGCTTCGGGATCTGCGCGCTTGGATAGTTTACGTTTTCCACCGGAGATCTGCTTCATCAGCGGGGCGACGTGCGCGTAACGGACCTGGTCGAAACCCAACGCGTCGAATAGTTGGCGGTGCAATGGCACCGACGAGATCCATTCGTCACCGCGGATGACCAGGTTAATACGCATCAAGTGATCATCGACGGCATGCGCGAAGTGGTAAGTCGGCAGCCGGGGAGATTGGTCGGATGACTTCAGGATCACCGTGTCGTTGCGATTGGCTTCGTGTTCCAACTCCCCCCGGATCGTGTCGGTGAAGCGGACTCGCTGCCCTGCGGCGTCATCGGGAGCACGGAAGCGCACCACGTACGGAACGCCTTCGGCCAGCTTGGCCTGCACCGCGGCAGGGTCCGCGTCACGCCAGATGGCCCAGGATCCGTAGTAGCCGGTGGGAAGCTTCGCGGCCTGCTGGCGGGCGGTGATCTCGGCCAGCTCCTCCTTGGTGGCGAAACATGGGTACGCCTTGCCCTGACGCAGTAGTTCGCGCACATAGGTGAGGTAGATCCGCTCGCGCCGAGATTGCCGGTAGGGGCCGTAGTAGCCGTGTTCGTCGTCCTCATCGGCGTGCAGACCGAAGTAGTCGAACGCGCGGACAAATTGGGCCAGCGCGCCTTCAACCTCGCGGGACTGGTCAGTGTCCTCCACCCGCACCAGGTAGACGCCGCCAGAGTGGGTCGCGATATCGCGGTCGATGGTGGCCACGTAGATACCACCGATATGCACGAACCCGGTCGGCGAGGGACCGAACCGGGTGACTGCAGCGCCCGCGGAAAGCTGGCGCGGTGGGTAACGCTGCTCCCAATGCTCGGGTTCAGGCAAGTCAGCGGGAAACAGGGCATCGATGACCGCGCGGTCAAGCATTGGTGAGGTCAGTCTCGTCTCCGGGCGGAGCCCGATCATGTAATGGGTGGCTTACCGGCGTTCGAGGCTACCAATCGCGGCCACCAGCCGCTGACCGGATCACCGGCAGATTGACGTTAACCTCGACGAGGTCTTCTACCGGGATGATGCGTCGGCGGTGGACCGCGGCCGTTTCGTACCGGACGGGCAGCGGTGTGGGCCGGCCATTGGTGGGTACCACCCGTCCCGTGGACTGACTTACCGGCCGAGCGGCTAGCCGCAAACCCGTGATGGACGCCGTTGTGAGCGCTCTTGACGAGCTCACGGCGAACTCGCGCGAGGTGGTAACGCTGAGAGACATAGAAGGCTCGACCGCGCCAGAGGTCTGCGCCCTGCTCGAGATCAGCAAGTCCGACCAGTCCGTACTGCTGCACGCGGGCCGATCTCGGGTGCGGGCCGCGTGCACGCCTGTTTGGCATACTTGCGGCGTCGCGGCAGCATTGACCCATGCGCCTGGGTTTCTCCCCGCGGATGGCGGCCAGGGAAACCTGGTGAACACGCTCACGGCGTCGTCCGCGGTGAACTTGTAGCGCGCACGACGCTGCGACTACCGCCGAGGTGATCTTCGCCTTTCCCTTGTCGTCCGAACGCGGGCTTAGCGCCGCACGGCCCGCACGACGTAAAGAGCACGCCGACCGGGCGTGTGCTGCTCAACACGCACGTCGTCGAATCCGGCCGCCCGGCACTGTGCCGCGAAAGACTGCACCTGTTGCTCGGTCCACCCATGGCTGGCGAGCCCGGTGGCGCGGGGGTGCACGCACCGTTCGATCACCAGCAGCCGCCCTTCAGGGGCAAGTACTCGCCGGGCTTCGGCGAGTCCCATGCTGACGTCTTTCCAGTGGTGCACGGTGGCCACGCACCACAGCACGGTTGCCGAGGCCTCCGGCTGGCGGAGGTCTTCCGCGCTGCCCTCTGCCCAGGTGATGCCGGCTCGCTGCCGGGTCAACGCCCGAGCCAGCCGGAGCATGACGGGTGCCGAGTCGGCGACGAGACGAGCTACTGCGCCCCGTCCAGGAATCATGCTAAGCCCAGCCAGCAGTCCAACCACCCCGGCGAAGCCTGGATGGTCAGCATGATGGTTGACGGTGGTCATCTGCCCAGCTTGCCGGTTCAAGTCAGCTTGAAGTCAAAACGGCGGACGAACACCGTTCCGATTGGCAAGCCGCGACTCGGCTGCATGAGCCGTCGGCGCTGCAATATCGATTGTTTCATCAAGCGTTGAATATTTCTCGCACTGGTGCTGGCCGGCAAGCTCGCCGGCCGCGACGTCGAGCCCGGGGAGCTGGCGGAAGTGATGCGGGGCCTGCCGCACAATGTCAGGCGAGCCGGGCTGCTCAAGCCACCGCGAGCGGCGTGGTGACGCGCGTGCGCCGCCACAGCCGGCTGTGCGCCGCGGCGGTGCGCTTTGCGCTGAGCCGGGTACGAGAGCTGGCCGGCCTGCGTGAGACCCACAGGACTACCTGGTGCTCGTCCTGGCATACGTCAGGCAGCAGCTGGCGGCCATCGGAGCGGAACTGGCCGAGCGCGGGATGCTGGCACGTTCCGAGGTGGAGCAAACTCGCACGGCGCCGTCGTCGCGCGCGAGTACGGCGTCCCCGCGGGTGGTTGGCGTCGCTGACGCCACAGGGCGCATCACCGCCGGGCAGCAGATTACTGTTAATGGCGCGACCGGCCGGATTGACCGGCACTAACTGCTGGCGACCGGCATGGCCAGGTGGTACATCTACCGGGTGGCTGACACCGTGCATATCGATGTCCAGATGCACACGCGTGCGAAAGCGCGTTGGATGATCCGGCGATTCATATAGCGGTGCGCAGACGGGTTGGCAGCATACGCACTCACCGTAGCTGCGCGTGAGCGTTGACGGACTGCGCGCCACGATCGACGGTTTGCCACTGGTAGACCACCACGTCCACGGCGCCACGGTGGCGGCGCTGGACGCGGCCCTGTTCGAAGCAGGCTTGTCGGAGTCCCCGTGGCCGGCGCCGGCAGGTACCACGCACCTGGACTCCCAGCTGGGCTTCGCGGTCCGCCGCTGGTGTGCCCCAGTGCTTGACCTGCCTGCGCACGCACCCGTCGACGCCTACCTCGCCCGCCGCCGTGAGCTCGGCGCCCATGAGGCGACGGGGCGATTCCTCGCCGCCTGCGGCGTCGAAAGGTTCCTGATCGACACCGGCTACACGGCCGAGCACATCCTGGGCCCCGCTGAAATGGCGGCTGTGTCCGGCGCCGCCGCGTCGGAGATCGTGCGGCTGGAATCAGTCGCTGAGCAGGTTGCCGCCAGCGGCGTGGATGCCGCCGGGTTCGCCGACCAGTTCACTGCGACGCTGCAGGATCGTGCCCAGCACGCCGCCGGACTCAAATCCGTCATCGCCTACCGGTACGGCCTCGACTTCGATCCCGAACCGCCCAGCCAGGCTGCCGTGCGCCAGGCCGCCGGGCAGTGGCTGCGCGAACGAGAGACTGCCCAGCCACGCCTGACCGACCCGGTGCTGCTGCGCCATGTGTTGTGGTGCGGCTTGGCGGTAGCCGCGCACCGGCGCCTACCGCTGCAGTTCCACGTCGGGTACGGCGATCCAGACCTGACCCTGCACCGCAGTGACCCGTCACTGATGACTGAGTTCCTGCGCTTGGCGCAAGACCGCCGGGTGCCGATCATGCTGCTGCACTGCTATCCCTATCACCGCAATGCCGGTTACCTGGCTCATGCGTTCCCGCATGTGTACCTCGATGTGGGATTGGCGGTGAACTACACCGGAGCGCGATCGGTGGCGGTAGTCGCCGAATCGCTGGAAGTCGCCCCGTTCGGCAAGCTGCTGTTCTCCTCCGACGCGTTCGGCCCGGCCGAGCTGCATTATCTGGGTGCGCTGATGTGGCGGCGGACGACGGCCAGCGTCCTCAGTGCCTGGGTGGACGCGGGGGAGTGGTCGGCTGCCGACGCACAGCGAATCGCGCGGATGGTCGGTGCGGATAACGCGAGGCGCGTTTATGGACTGGCCGGGTCACAAGGTCCTGGAGGAGAAACCTGATATCGGGTATCGCAAACGCTGATCCGGTGCTCGCTCGCCCGGCTGGCTGGCTCGGCCCGGTGAGACCGTCCGCGCCAGCAGCGCGCGGCTCAAGCCGGGCAACGCCACGGCAATGCGGCGGTGGTTAGGCACCGCTACCCGGCGAGCCAGGATGTGATAGTCGGCTGCCTCGATCTCGTCCAGGATGCCGCCGTAGAGCCGGAAGGCAGTGGTCACGCATGCTCGAGAGACCGGGGCGAGCATGGGAATCCCGGGCGCTGCCCGGCGGTAGATCGCCCGGGTGCGCGCCACCAGGTAGGCTACTGCGCGGCGCACCCGGCGATCGGGCTGCCCGGTTCTGCGGCACCAGCCGAGCAGCTCACGGTCGACGCCGAAGGACGCCAGCTCGTTGGCGGGCAGGTAAACCCGTCCGCGGTCGAGATCCTCCCCGACATCGCGGAGGAAATTGGTGATCTGGAACGCGATGCCCAGCGCAGCGGCGTGCGGCTCGGCACGTTCCCGCGGGACCACGGTTCCCAGCACGGGAAGCACCTGCAAACCGATCACTGCCGCCGAGCCGTAGACATAACGGGCCAGCTCGTCGAAAGTCTGGTAGCCGGCCACCCCGCCCTGTTCCACCGGCCGATCCATGCGCATCGACACCATGAAGTCGGCAAAGTGTTGCGGATTGATCTGGTAGCGCACCGCGGTGTGCACCGGTGCGGCCAGTACCGGATGGTCCGAACGGCCCGCCGCCAACCCGTCGCGTAACTGCTGGCCCAGGGCGTCCAACTCGCCGACACGGTCCGGCCACGGCCGGGTGTCGGACAGGTCATCGACGATCTCGTCGGCGTACCGCGCCAGTCCGTACAGCGCGTGGATCGCCGGCCGCTGGGCGGGTGTGAGCAGCCGCGTCGCCAGGAAGTACGTGCGGCCGTGCGCAGCGTTGAGCTCCCGGCATCGGGTGTAGGAGGCACGCAGCGCGGGTTCGGTGATGCCCGCAGCGTCGAGCTCGCGGTTCATGTCGTTGCCGCCGGCTCCGGGCCGACGAAGGGGATGCGCCCCCGCAGCCGAAGAGGGTCCGGGCGCAGCAGCGAGATACCCGCGATCAACGATACCGCCACCATCCCGAGCTGGTACGGCCACGAGGTGAAGGCACTTTCTCCAGTGGGGTAGGTACACACCACCAGCCAGGTGGAACCGGCGACCACCCACGCCAGCTTACGTCGTGGCCAGGGTCCGACCGCCCCGAGCACGAGAGCCCAGCTCAGATACCACGGCAGGGTCGCTGGGGCGAGCAGCGCCGCCCACAGCAACGTCCGCCCGGCACCACGAACTGTTTGAGCCGGGTCGCCGTGCCTGGCCAACCACCATTGCCGGGAGAAGATCGCCAGGAACACGGCGGAGCCCAGCAACCGGGACACCATGATGAAGGGTTGGTCGCCCACCGGAGTGAAAAGAGCGACCAGTGCATGCGCGAGCTCGCCACCAGCGGTGGGTAATGACATCCAGTTGACGATGAGTGACGGGGCATCCAGAGCGGGGACCCAGCCCAGGCCGACACCGGAGGCCAAGGTGACGCCAGAAAAGATCATGGCGAAGATCGCCATACTGCCGGCGCCGGCGCGCAGCAGCTGGGTGACCCTGGTACCGGGCAGCCGAGTAGCCCAGATCCAGACCAGGAAGGGCAGTGCTACCCCGGCTGACGCCTTGATCGCCATCGCCATGGTGACCGACGCGATGCCCGCAACATGCCGGCGCTCGAGCACCAGCAACGTGCCCAACGCCAGCAGCCCGGTCATCAGCAGATCGTTGTGGGGACCGCCAACGAGATGCACAACGGTCAGTGGATTGGCAATCACCAACCACAACGCAACGGTGGGATTGCCGCCGAGATGCTGCGCGAGCCGCGGCAGCGCGAAGATTAGCAACGCCAAGCCGGTAAGCAGGACCAACCGCAGGCCGATGATGCCCAAGACGAGGTGGTCACCGGTCGCCGCGTTCATCAGCTTGGCGATGAAGATGAACAGCGGGCCGTACGGCGCCGGCGTGGTCTGCCACACGTAATGCACGTTGTCGGCGACGGCTCCGGGCGGCAGCTCGGCGGGACCGACCAGGTACGGATCCAATCCCCGCACCGCGAGCGCCCCTTGCGCCAGGTAGCTGTAGACGTCCCTGGTGAACAGCGGCGGCGACAGCAGCAGCGGTGCCACCCACGCCGTGGCGGCAGCGGTCACCTGCTGAACGGTCACGGTGCCGCTGAGCACCTCACGGCCCAGCCGTACCCATGCCCAGACGATCATCGCGACACCGAGGTACAGGCCAACCGTGGCCAGATCGTGCCCGTGCCCGTAGCGGATCCAGGACAATGATCCGGTGTCGATCAAGGGGTCGTTGACGAGAATGCCACCGGCGCCGACCGCCATGGCGGCGAGCAAGATCGACCCAGCCAGGCCGAGTAGCGCTGTGCCCGACAGCAGTCGCCCCGGACGCAGCTGGTCAAGCAGCAGCGCGCGGTCGTGCTGGTGCGTGGCGGAGGAGGTAATGGATTCGGCAAGCGCGCCGGCGGCAGTCGCTGGGGCAGGTCGTAGGTTCGACGTCATAGCGGCCCGTATGGTCCCACAGCGTGGCGCCGGGAAAGCCGGCTGTGGCTTCGTCGTGACCGACCGGCGACCCAGTTGGTGTCAGGGACGTGCCGCCGTCCGTTGGCGGTCTCCGGCGGCGGTGATCCGAGCCGCGGCGAGCTTGCCGGAGATGAGTGCGGTGGGTACGCCCACCCCGGGAGTGGTGCCACACCCGGCGAGCACGACGTTGCTGTGCCCGCGCACCAGGTTTGCCGGCCGAAACGGCCCGGTCTGCGCGAAGGTGTGCGCCGCGGAGAACGGTGTGCCGGCGGCTAGTCCCTGCTCCGCCCAGTCCGCGGGCGTGACGAGGTGCTCGACCTCGATGGCGTCATTGAGGTCGGTCAGGCCCCGTTGCTCCAACGTGCCAACCAGCTCGTCGCGGTAGGCAGATCCGAGCGCGGCCCAGTCCAGGGGCCCGGTATGCAGGTTGGGGCAGGGCGCAAGGATGTAGAGCAGCTGGCGACCGTCGGGCGCCAGGCTCTGGTCGGTGGCGGTCGGGCGGGTGATCAACAACGACGGATCGGTCATGAGCCGCCCGCGGTAGATGATCTCGTCGAAGGTGCGCTCCCAGGCCTGCCCGAAGGTGATCGTGTGATGCGCCAACCCGGTCCACCCCGGTGCGTTGCCCGGCCGGACGCCGGCGTGCAGCACGACCGCGGAAGGTGACCAGCGCAGCGGCACTATCCTGCGTGGCGCGCGGCCCAGCAGCCGGTGCACCACAGGAAGATCGGGCGTGAGCACCACGGCATCGGCGCTCAGGCGTTCCCCGTCTGAGGTGTGCACCGCCGTGACCCGCTCCCCGCGACGCTCCAGGCTGGTGACGGTCGTGTTGTAGCGCAGCACGGCGCCAGCGCCAGCGGCCGCGTCAGCCAGCGCCTGGGGCAGCGCACGCATACCTCCCCGGGGGAACCACACTCCGGCGACCGTGTCCATGTAGGCGATCACCGCGTACGCCCCGAGCGCGTGGTGCGGCGGCACTCCGGCGTAGAGCGATTGGAAGGAGAAGATCCGTTTCAGCCGGTCGTCAGTGAGGAACCGGCCTACTTGTGCGCCCAGCCGGCCGAAGCCGCCCAACGCCGCTAGCGTGGCCAGATCGCGCACCGCATCGCGGCCGGCCACCAGGTCCAGGGGGGAGTCGAAGTTGCCGCCGATGAACCGGCCGATCTCCAGCTGGTACAGCCTGGTGAGCCAGCGCCGCAGGCGCACGTAGCCGATCGCCTCCTTGGGCCCGGCCACCGCGCGAATCTCCGCCTCCATCGCCTCTGCGTCGGTGTGCACGTTGATCACTGATCCGTCCGCGAACCGGGCCCGGTAGGCCGGGTGCAGCGCTACCAGGTCTAGCCGCGCGGCCAGGGAGTCCCCCACCGCGGCCAGCGCCTCGTCGACCAGCTCAGGCATCGTGAGCACGGTTGGGCCGGTATCCACCCGGTAGCCGCCGAGATCCATCCGCCCGGCGCGGCCGCCTGGGTAGGGCAGCGCTTCCAGCACGGTCACCCGGCGACCGGACCCGAGCACGTGTAGAGCGGCCGACAAGCCGGCCAGTCCGGCACCGACGATGACGATGTGATCGGTGGGTCCCGGCACGGTTCGCATGGGTGGCACGTTACGCGTGGTCGTTCACTGCACCCGGCAGGTGGCCTGGGCGGCCAGCTCGGCTAGCCGGGTGCCGGCCGGCTCGCACAGATCGGCAGTAACTAGGATGCGCTGCGCTGAGTCGGTGAGCGCGGCGATCCGGCGTTCCACCTCGGCCACCGCACCGATCTCGATCAGCAGCTGCCGGACCTCGGTGACGGTGTCCTCATCCACCTGCGGATTACCGATTGCCCTCCGTAGTGCCGCAGCAGCTCCGGTGTGGCGCTTCTCATCGGCGGCGCGCAGGCCACAGGCCAGCAGCAGGGTGCGTTTGCCTTCACGTAGGTCGTCACCAGCCGGCTTTCCCGTGATCAACGGGTCGCCGAACAAGCCCAACAGGTCGTCGCGGAGCTGGAAGGCGATACCGATATCCGCCCCAAAGCGGCGGTAGGCACGGACGAGTCCCGGGTCGGCTCCGGCGATGGCGGCGCCGAAGTGTAGGGGGCGCTCCACGGTATAGGCGGCGGTCTTGTACCGATCGATTTGGAGCGCAGTCTCGGGTGTCTCGTCACCGCGGGCTTGGGTGAGGATGTCGAGGTACTGCCCGGCGAGCACTTCGGTCCGCATGGCTTGCCACACGGGGTGGGCCCTGGCCAGCTGAGCCGGCCACAGGTGCGCGCTGCGCAGCATGTCGTCAGCCCAGGCCAGCGCAATATCGCCGAGCAGGATGGCGGTGGCTGCACCGAATCGTTCCGGGATACCGAGCCATCCGGCCGCCCGATGCCGGGCGGCGAAGGCCACATGCACCGTCGGTGCGCCGCGCCGGGTGGTGGAGTCGTCTATGAGATCGTCGTGCACCAGCGCGCAGGCCTGGATCAGCTCGAGGGAGCTGACCGCCCGTAGCACCGCGGGCGCCTGCGGGTTGGACGCGGAGCCGCCCGCACCTCGCCAACCCCACCAGGCGAACGTGGGGCGCAGTCGCTTGCCGCCGCCGAGGACGAATTCACTTAACGAGTCCACTGCCGCGACGAACTGCGGGTCGATCTGCCGCGCATCGTCGCGTTTGGTGTGCAGGAAGGCGGCCAGTTCACGGTGTATTTCGGTGGCTAATCCCTCGTCGAAAAGATGAATCGGCTGATCGTCCGCCAGTGAATCGAGGGCTGGAGTTCGAGCGCGAGCAGTGACTGGGACTGTGTTGCCTTGCGCCATTGAACCTCCTGCAATCATGGGTACGGCAGGCTAGCCGGGCCTGCACGCACTGTGCATGCCG
>DASQVU010000582.1:0-9536 GCA_035640615.1 Pseudonocardiaceae bacterium | reverse complement strand
GCAGCCCGGCCAGGGTGAGCGCTCCGATGGCAAGGCCGGTTCCGCTGGCGGGCAGTCGGTGCCCGACGCCACGCAGCCTCTCCAGTTCAGTGGTGCCGGTGGCGTCCGCAATTGCGGATGTGGCGCAGAACAGCAGTGACTTGGCCAGCGCGTGCGCCACGGTTTGCAGGGTGGCGGCGAGCAGGCCTACCGCGACCAGCGGTGGCCGGGCGGTCGCGGCGCCGACCAGGGCGACGCCGTACCCGACGCTGATCAGGCCGCCGTTTTCCACGCTGGAGTACGCCGCCACCTCGGCCAAATCGGTCTACACGGTGGCGTGAGCGATGCCCAGCAGCGCGGTGAACCCACCCACCAGCAGGACGATCACGGCCAGCCAGCCGGGCGGTACCCGAAGCAGCTCAAGGATGCGCCACATGCCGTAGAACCTACTGGCCGCCACCGAGGCCGCGGGGGCGGGCAGACGTCCCGGCAGCAGCGCCAGCACCGCAGCGAGCAGCGGTACCGCCGCCAGGGCGATGAGCACGGCAGTCACCTGCTCACCCCCGTGCTCGGTCAGGGTTTCGGTGGACAGCGACTCCGCCTGCTCGTGATGGACCCGAATCAGCACGCCGAACACCACGACCGCGACCAGCAGGTCGAACAGGAACACGACCTCGAGGATCAGCGGCAGCCCCGCGGCGACCACCATGCTGGCCAGCGAGCCCCCGTTTTCCAGCGCGAAGAACCCGATCGCCTGCGAGGCGACGTCCCGCCGGACGATCATCAAGACGAAGGACACCAGGGTGATGGCCATGGCCACCGCCAGCGTGGACGATCTGGTCAGCTGACGCGCGGACCGTCTTGGCCAGCGCGTACGGCAGGTCGGTGCCGGTGACCAGTGCGACGGTGAACACCACGAACAGCACCACCGGCTCGGTGATGGCCGCGAAGGTCTTGGCCCGGCTGGCGCCCAGCTGCGCGTACGGCGATCCGGTGCTGGCTGCGGCGACGGCGATCACGAAGCTGGCCAGCGCCAGGATGAACCCGCCACCCAGGATGTCACCCATGTAGCCCAGCGGCAGCGGGAACGTGGTGAGCACCGGGATGAGCAGGGGAACGGTCAGGTAGCAGGTCATCGCGATCAGCGGTGCGGTGAGGAAAACCCAGCTGGAACCCAGCGGCGCCAGGGCCTCCTTGCGAAACAACTTGGCGATGTCGAAGTACGGCTGCAGCACCCGTGGCCCGCGCCGGCCCTGCAACCGGGCTTCTACCCGGGAGATCACGCCGTTGATGCCCGGGGCGGCGATCGAGACCTGCAGGGCCTGGACCACGGGGATAGGCAGTGTCATCGCCGGCACCGCCCACCCGGGTTGGCAGCCCAGCGCAGGCGGTTGTCTTCGACCACCCGAACCTCCTCTACCGTCAACCAGCACGGATGGCTGGATGATGCGGTAGAGACCGTTAGCGGCCGGATGGTCCGCGGTTTCGGCGAGCCTCATCGCCGTGGGCCCGACTATAGGTGCTAGCGCCGCGCCGCACGCCACAGGCTCAGCGGCAGCAGGATGCCCACCGCGGCGGGCACGATCCACCAGGCGGGGATCGAGGTGGTGCTGAGCGCGTACGTCAGCGCCAGCGCCGCCACAACCCCCAACGCCACCCGCCAATCGTCACCGACCACGAAGTCGTACCAGAACCGCAGTAGCGCGATGACCCGTGCGCTCACAGCCGGCCAGCCTGGTTGGTAGCCGGTGCGTTCTGGCGCAGTGCTGCGACGAGAGCGATGGCAAACACCGCGACCGCCGGTACCACCACGAGCAGTGCCGCATCCCCGCCGGGCCAGGAGGCGCCAGCGCCTTCAGCGCCCCAGAACACTCCGAACGAGGTCAGCATCACCCCGACAACAAATTTCATGGCATTCTCCGGGACCCGGGCTAGCGGGGCGCGCACCGCGACCCCGGCGCCGGCGACGATGACGATCGCGGCCACGGCGGCGGTGGCCGCCAGCGGGATGTTGCGTTGGTTGGCACCGAAGGTCAACGCGATGAAGGCGACCTCGAGCCCTTCGAGCAGCACGCCCTTGAATGACAAGGTGAACGAATACCAGTCGGTGACGGTGCTTAACCCGCCGCGGCTGACCGGGTCGCTTGACGGGGCGGCCTGGGCGGCGGCGAGTTCGGTGCGGTAGATGGCGTCCTCGTCGTGCCGCGCCTTGAGCCCGCTGGCCCGCAAGACCGCCTTGCGCAGCCACTGCAACCCGAAGATCAGCAGCAGGCCACCAACCACCAGACGTAACGCACTTAGCGGGATAGCAGTCAGCGCCGGACCCAGCGTGGCCACGATGAGCGCTAGCGCCGCGAGCGCCGCGCTGGCACCGGTGAGGGCTGAGCGCCAGTCGCGACCCGCACCGGCGGCGAGCACGATCGTCAGCGCTTCGACCGCTTCAACCAGGCATGCCAGGAACACGGTGACGAACAGCGCACCGCTGCCCATCACAACTCCCTCCAGGCACAACCACCCGTTGCTGCCAGCCTGTCACATGCCGCTGCTGTTTCTGTGCGGTGCGCGTGCTCCGCCCAGAACCTCTGATCATGATGCGCGGTCGTGGTTTGACTGGAGGGCGCGGTCGCCCGGGGCGGTCGTCCCTTACCGCCCCGGGCCACCACATCCCCCCGCGGGACCCCCAAACGAGTCGTCGCCTACTAAGCGTGGCCCTCGCCGAGGCAAAACCCTGGGCAAAACATACCAGCGGGTGTGTTTGCGCCGCCACCCAAAAGCGTTGCTTTCAGGCGGCCCGGTGAGCACAAGACGAGTAGCGTCAAAGCGTCATGTCCAGCACCGGTCCGCGACGACCCGGAGCCGGCGGTAGGGGTGGCCGCGCGGGGCGGGGCAAGCCGCAGCCTAGGGCCCAGGCCACGCGGCAGGCGATTCTTACCGCCACAGCGGAGCACTTCGCTCGGAATGGCTATCACGCTACCTCCCTGGACAGCGTGCTGGCCGACAGCGGCGGCACTAAAGGGGCGCTGTATTTCCATTTCGCTTCTAAAGAGGCCTTGGCTCGTGCGGTCATCGCGGAGATGCTGCGGCGCTGGGGAACGTTGCGGGGCCAGGTCAGCGGTCGTGGGCTTGATCCGCTCGCAACCTTGCTGGCCTTGGTGGATGAAGTAATCGCACGCCTGCTCGACGATCCGATCGCCCGCGGCGGTACCCGCCTGCTCAACGACCTCCCGGTGGCTGAGCTAGCACGTGAGCACTATGGCTTCGGCGAACAGGTGACGCTCGAGCTGTTGACCCAAGCCGCGCGCACAGGTCTGCTTCGGAAGGGCATCGACCCGGCGCTGGCCGCGCGGCAGATCGTCGCGCTCATTGCCGGCAACCGGCAAATCTGCGACGTGCTGGACGAGCCGGAACACTTCCGGCAGCGGGTCGGCCAGGCCTGGACCCTGCTGCTGCCCGCGATCGCCGCCGACTCCTGGCTGGCTGCCTGGCGCACCTCTACCTCGCACTTCCCATCCCCACATGGAGACATATCGGGCTCCGAGACCCGCTGACTCCCCGACATGGAGACATATCGGGGTGGGAGACGGCAAAGATGCAAGGGCCCCGGCGTCACGGGGGCAACGCGACGCCGGGGCCATAGACCCGATCCGCCCGGGCGCGGTCGGACAGATCGGGGGTTCATGGCGGCAGGATCAGCTGGCGGAAAGAGGCAAAACCGGTCCATCGGACCGGTCACCGGCAGCGGTGACCCACCCGGTTATCGCGAGATCAGTCCGGTGAGGTGGACGGCTGCACAGCAAGCGACTGCGGCAGGTCGCTACCGCCGAGACGCAGCGAGCCATCGGGCTGGCGAAGGTTGCTGGTCGCCCCGCTCTCGTGCACCGCGAAGTCAGGCGCGGTCTTGGTGCTCGCGCCACTTGACGTACTACCGAGGATGCAGGGCGATGACGTGCTCCCCGGTGGGCTTTCTGGTGCCGGGTTCACTGGGCCGTCGCGTAGCGGTGGTTGCGCCGGTACTGGCTGAGCAGCAGACACAGCTGGTGCGCAGAGCACCGCTGTGGGGGTGACATGGCGCACCGGAGTGGGGACAGCAGTGGTTACCGCAGGTGCCCCAGCCGCGGACGCGATGGTGGGTGCCGCCGGTGGCACCGGCACGACCTTGTCGGCCGGCGCAGCCGACCGCACCACGGTGCGTTGCGCGGCAGGACCGGACAGCGGCCGGGGTAGCGGGGCCAGGACATCTGTGAGGGGCTTCGCACTGCTGACGGCGTGCACGACAGGCCGCAGGATGCTCACCTTCTCAGCCGCTAGCCGCGGCGCCGCGGCAGTAGATAGCGCCTTCTCGACGAAGGATCCGGCGGCGTGAGGGACACCGACACCGAAGCCCGCGGTGGACGCACCATCGGCAGATCGAGCATTGACGGCGGAAATCAAACCGGCACCGGGCAACCCCGGATCATCATCCGCGTGGCTGAGTCCCGCTCCCAGTAGCCAACCCACCACGACCAGGGCGCTGAGGATCACAACCCGCAGCAGCGCGCGCAAGACCCCGCAGAGCGCATACCTCGCGCCTCCTGCATCGGGGCTGGCGGCCACCGGTTCCCCCCTCAACCAATCGCCCAATCCGGCCTTACCCGGACAGTCGTGCGAGTCATACTACACACCGTGACCACTTTGCGTAACCTCCGTAATCAGCGGCTGCCTACCCGCCCCGCCACGCCGAAGCCAGGCGTGCGATCGCTTCGTCGAGCACCTCCTCGCGCTTGCAAAATGCGAAGCGCACCAAGTGCCGCCACGGCAGCCGGGCGTGCCCTCCTTGCCCGCCATCGACGAAAGCCTGTACCGGCACCGCCACCACACCGGCGCGGGCGGGCAGCTCGCGGCAAAATCGCACACCGTCGGTGTATCCGAGCGGTTGGATGTCCGCACAGACGAAGTACGTGCCCTCGGTTCGGCGCACGCCGAAGCCTGCGGCGCGCAAACCAGCGGCCAGCCGGTGCTGCTTGGCCTCCAACGCCGTACGGTGCGCCGTGACCCAGTGCTGCTCGGCGCGTAGCGCATGCGCCACTGCTGGTTGAAACGGTGCTCCGCCGACGAAAGTGATGAACTGCTTGGCCGCCCGCACCGCGGCCACCAGGTGCGCTGGCCCGCACACCCAACCGATCTTCCAGCCGGTCACGCTGAATGTCTTTCCCGCGCTGGAGATCGACAGCGTGCGCTGCGCCATTTCGGGGAACGTGGCGATAGGCAGGTGTTGCGCTGGGTCGAACACCAGGTGCTCGTACACCTCGTCGGTGATGACCATGAGATCGTGCTCGATGGCAAGCGCTGCCAGCGCCGCAAGTTCGCCGCGGCGCAACACCGTGCCGGTCGGGTTGTGCGGGCTGTTGAGCACTAAGGCCTTGGTGGCAGGCGTGATCGCAGCGGCCAGCGCGTCGATATCCAACGCGAACCGGTCCCCGTCTGGGGTCAGTGCCGCATACCGCGAGGACGCGCCGGCCAGCGCCACCGCGGCAGGATAGGAGTCGTAGTACGGCTCGATGAGCAGCACCTCGTCGCCGCGCTCAACCAGGGCGAGCAGGGCGGCGCTGATCGCTTCGGTAGCGCCCACCGTGATCAGGACCTCGGTGTCCGGGTCGTATCTCAGGTTGTAGTGAGCCGCCTGGTGTTCGGCGACAGCGGTGCGTAGGTCGCGAATGCCTGCCCCCGGCGGGTACTGGTTGTGCCCGCCGGCGATGGCGCAGCGAGCGACCTCAAGCATGCCGGCGGGACCGTCGGTATCCGGGAATCCCTGTCCCAAGTTGATCGCACCAGTGCGGACGGCCAATTCGGTCATCTCAGCGAATATCGTGGAGCCGAACGGCTGTAATCGGGGCCGAAGTCCGTGGCGACGCACCTTGTCATCCTGCTGCACGCCGTACCCCCGGGGCACAATCGGCAGCGTGGAGCTGACCCGGAATGAGCAGGCCAAGCTGCGCGGGCTGCGCCGGATGAAAGCCGTCGCGCTGGCGTTCCTGCTGGGTGCCGCGGTGGTGTACGCGCTGACCCGGCTCTACAACAATGCCCCTTCCTGGGTGGGATACGTGCAAGCGATGGCCGAGGCCAGCATGGTCGGCGCGCTGGCTGACTGGTTCGCGGTGACGGCGCTGTTCCGTCACCCGCTAGGGCTGCCCATCCCCCATACCGCGATCATCCCCCGGAAGAAGGACGCACTCGGAGAGAATCTTAGCGATTTCGTAGGCGCGAACTTCCTTGCCGAAGCGGTGGTCACCGACAAGCTGTACCGGGTGGGCATCAGCAACCGGCTCGGCAGCTGGCTGGCGCAGCCCCGCAACGCCGAGCGTGCCACCGCTGAGCTGGCTACCGCGGTGCGCGCGGTGGTGACCGTACTACGCGACGAGGATGTCCAACCGGTGCTAGAAAACGCGCTGGTCCGGCGGCTGCTGGAGCAGCCCTGGGGGCCGCCTTTGGGCCGGCTGCTCGCCCAGCTGCTCACCGACGGGGCACATCACAAGCTCGTCGACCTGCTCACCGAGCGGGCCTATGAGTGGGTTCGGGACAATCACGGTGCGGTATTGCGGCTGGTCAGCCAGCGACTGCCGGGATGGTCGCCGAGATTCGTCGACGAGCTGGTCGCCGACCGGCTGTACGGCGAGGTGTTGACATTCGCCTGGGCGGTGCGCACCGAGCTGGACCACCCCATGCGCAAGGCGGTGGACACCTTCTTGCTGGAGTTCGCCGAGGATCTGCGCACCGATCCGGAGATGATCGAGCGGGCCGAGGCGGTTAAGCAGCAGGTGCTTGCGCATCCGGAGGTGCAGATCCTGGTCGGGTCCGCCTGGGGCACCGCCAAGAAGATGCTTCTCGGCGCGGCCGAGGACCCGTCGTCAGAGTTACGGCAGCGGGTGCGTGACGGGCTCATGTCCCTAGGCCGGCGGCTGCACCAGGATACCGAGCTGCGGTCCAAGGTAGACAACTGGCTACAGGGAGTGGCTACCTACGTGGTCTCCAACTACCGCGGGGAGATCACTGCCTTGATCACCGACACGGTGCAGCGCTGGGATGCGGCCGAGACCGCTCGCAAAGTAGAGCTCCAGGTCGGCCGCGACCTCCAGTTCATCCGCATTAACGGCACCGTGGTTGGCGCGCTGGCCGGGCTACTCATTCACACCCTCTCCCAGTTCTTCTTCTGACCCCTCCTCGACCCTGTCCCCTACCCGTGCCGACATGGAGACATATCGGGCTTGTGAGCTTGTTTTCACCCCGATATGTCTCCATGTCGGGGAGGGGAGGTGCCTGCGTATCCTGGGGAGGTGCTGGAGTACCTGGATCTGTGGGTTTTTGAGATCTTGTACTGGGCTGCGGTCCCGGTCGGGATCTTCGCGTTCATTCACGCCGCGCTCCAGCGGGCCGACGCTTACACCGCCGCCGACAAGCTGACCAAGCCGGCGTGGCTGGGCATCACCGGCGGCGCATGTGCCCTGTTGCTGCTCAACCTGGTGGTGCCCGGCTCGATGCTGTTCTACCTCATCGGCCTGGTGGCGGTGCTGGTCTACCTGGTAGACGTCAAGCCGGCGGTGACCGAGGTGCAGCGCGGTCCGCGCTGGTGACGTCGCTGGGTTCGGTAGCTGGACGGCTGCGGCCCCGCCCAGCGCTGGACGCTCCCGAACTACTCGCAGCGCCGGTTCGAGTTGCGCTAGCTGTATTGCCAGGCCAGCTCGTGGCCCGCTGCGCGGTCGCCGAGATTGACCCGATGCTGGCCGATACTGCGGCGCTGTGCGAGCACTATCAGGTGCCCTTGCACGCCTCGGCGAACTGCGTGGTGGTCACGGGTAAGCGAGGCGGCGCACAACGCTGGGCCGGTTGTGTCGTGCTGGCGACCACCCGGGCCGACGTCAACGGCGTGGTGCGGCGGCGTCTCGACGTGCGTAAAGCGTCGTTTGCCGGGCAGCACGAGGCGGTGGACCGGACCGGTATGGAATACGGCGGCATCACCCCGCTCGGGCTCCCCGCCGGATGGCCGCTGCTGCTCGATACCGCGGTGGCCGCCGCTGACCAACTGGTCGTGGGATCCGGCCTGCGGCGCAGCAAGCTGCTGGTGCCAGGTGCGGTGCTCGCCGCGCTACCCGGCGCTGAGGTCGTCGAAGATCTCGGCCGTCCTGCTTGACATCGCCAATCTTCACCCCACTGGGCCTCTAACCCATGCGTGAACATGCATGTATGGTGGCGCGCATGGGTGATCACGGGCACGGACATGCGCATGCAGCCGTGCCGTCGGATCGTCGTCGCCTCGTCCGTGCCCTGTCGATCATCACTGCGGTGTTGCTGGCGGAGGTCGTCGGTGCCGGCGTCACCGGTTCGCTGGCGCTACTCGCCGACGCCGGGCATCTCGTCACCGATGTGCTGGGTCTGGCGGTAGCGCTCGTCGCCTCCGTGCTCGCGCAGCGCCCACCGACTCACTCCCGGACTTACGGGCTGGGCCGGGCCGAGATCCTCGCCGCCGCGTTCAACGCCCTGCTGCTTCTGGTGGTGGGTGCGGTGGTGGCAGTTGAGGCGCTTGCGCGGCTGGCCGCTCCACCACCGGTCGCCGGGGTTCCGCTGATCGTGGTCGCGGTGGTTGGGCTGGTGGGCAATCTGGCCGCACTGGCGGTACTGGCCGGCGGCGGATCGGGCGAACGCAGCCTCAACCTGCGCGGTGCGCTGCTCGAGGTGCTCGGCGATGTGCTCGGTTCACTGGCGGTGATCGGTGCGGCGGTGGCCATCCTCGCTGCCGGCTGGCACCGGGCCGATCCGGTCGCTTCCCTGGCGATCGCCACGTTGATCGTGCCGCGGGCGGTGGCGCTGCTGCGCGAGGCTGCGCATGTGTTGTTAGAGGGCACCCCGCGCGGCGTGGACGCCGCTGATGTCGACCGGTTGTTGCGCGCGGTGCCCGGGGTGCGGGATGTGCACGACTTGCATCTATGGACGATCACGTCGGGCCGGCATGCCATCTCCGCGCACCTGGTGGTCGACGAGGCCCGGTCGTTGCACTGCGGGGACGCCTCCGTGCTCGACACCGCCGCACACGCACTGCGCACCCACTTCGGGCTCACCCATAGCACCCTGCAAGTCGAGCACCACGATCACGCCGGCCACGAACACACCTGCTAACCGGCGTGTCGCGTCCCCGTGCTCGGTGTGTCGTGCTCTCGCGCTTGGTGTGTCGCGCTCTCGCGCTCGGTGTCAGCTGGCGCGGGTGAGTTCCACCAAGGTGCTATCGCCACTGACCACCGCGCCGGACGGGCGGCCCCAGGCGGCGCGGTAGACGGCGTCCGCCAGCCCGATCACCGACGCGTCCGGTTCGGTCACCGCCTCGGCCGCGGTCTGCGGCAGCTGGCCGGCCACCAAACGCACCGTCCAAGCCCGACCGGCGTCGGCGGCGTGATAGAGCACCGTGCCGCTCTTAGTGCAGACCGCCCACGCATCGGTACGGCGGGGCACCAGCCGGGTCAGCACCTCGTCGATCCCATCGGCGGCGAAGTCGGGATCTACCGCCGAGTCGGTGCCGGCCGCGGCTTGCG
>DASQVU010000581.1:0-2796 GCA_035640615.1 Pseudonocardiaceae bacterium | reverse complement strand
AAGGCGCGCGCATGCGCGATTTGCCCGCAGTTTTCGGCACCGCAGCATCCGCCGTCGTGGCGTCGATTTCCCGGGAGCTGTTGCGGTATGGTCCGCAGCCGGAGTCGCTGTGCCAGGCCGCCCGGCGCATCGCCGATGAGGCGGCACGCCTGCTCCATCCAGGTCGGGGCAGGTCGGCCGGGATACCCCCGGGTTAAGCGACGGGTGGCCAGGGGGATACGGTCGCCGCACTAACCTACAACTATCCCTGGAAGCACTAGCAATCGACGGAGGAGACCGTGGCCCTTCCCGAGCTGACCGAGGAGCAGCGGGCCGCTGCGCTGGAGAAGGCGGCCGCCGCCCGACGTGCCAGGGCCGAGCTCAAGGAGCGCCTCAAGCGCGGCGGGACCAACCTCAAGGAAGTCCTGGCCAAGTCGGACACTGACGACATCCTGGGCAAGATGAAGGTCTCGGCCCTGCTCGAGGCCTTGCCAGGCGTCGGCAAGGTTCGCGCTCAGCAGATCATGGAACGGCTGGAGATCGCCACCAGCCGGCGGTTGCGCGGGCTCGGCGAGCGCCAGCGCAAGGCGCTGCTCAGCGAGTTCGGCCCTGAATAAACCAACGGCGAGTTAATCGGCCCGGAACGGCACGCCAGTGATCAACGTGCGCTGTGACGGTGTGTGAGCCGGGGTCCAGCGAGGCTAGTGGGCCCCGGCTCACCGTTGTCTCAGGTCCCTCAGGAGTCGGCAAGTCGAGTGTGGTCGCCGAAGTGGTGCGTCGCTGGCCCGAGCTGTTCGTCAGCGTCTCGGTCACCACCCGGCCACGTCGGGCCGAGGAACGGCCTGGCGAGCATTACCACTATGTGGATCGCGGCACCTTCACGCGCATGATCGAGCGCGGCGAGTTTCTGGAGTATGCCGAGTACGCCGGCAACTTCTACGGCACTCCCGCTGGTCCGGTGCGTCAGGCACTGGCCGCTGGCAGGTCCACGTTGCTGGAAATCGAGGTGCAAGGTGCCCGGCAGGTCCGGGCCGCGATGCCTGAGGCGCTGCTGGTGATGCTGGTGCCACCATCGTGGGAAGTGCTTGCCGGCCGGCTGTCCGACCGTGGCACGGAAGATCCAGCGGCACGGGAGCGCCGATTGCAAGTGGCCCGCGAAGAGCTAGGTGCTGCCGGAGAATTCGATGCGACGGTGGTCAACGACGACGTGCAGCGGGCCGCAGCAGAGTTGATAGCCTTAATGCGCGGCACTCGGTGAACAGCTTTGCCCCGACAGCTGTGACCGACACCATCTGACGTATCTGGAGACATTGAGTGAGCATCCCCACCGAATTGGACGCGCTCCACGCGTCCTCGGCTCCTGCCGCCGAGGGCATCACCAACCCGCCGATTGACGACCTGCTGACCAAGGTCAGTTCGAAGTACGCCCTGGTCATCTTCGCGGCTAAACGAGCGCGCCAGATCAACGACTACTACGCCCAACTCGGAGAGGGCCTGCTGGAGTACGTCGGGCCGTTAGTGGAGCCGGGACCGCGGGAGAAGCCCCTCTCGATCGCGCTGCGCGAGATCCACGCCGGGTTGCTCGAGCACTCCGAGGGGCAGTGACCCAGGCCGGGCCCGTCCGGCCGGAGGACTCCCGGCGGATCGTGCTCGGCATCGGCGGCGGCATCGCCGCCTATAAGGTCTGTGAGGTGCTCCGCCGTCTCACCGAGGCGGGACATGTTGTCCGGGTCGTGCCTACCGAGGCTGCCCTGAAGTTCGTCGGCGCGCCTACATGGGAGGCCCTATCCGGGTTGCCCGTGCACCACGACGTTTTCGTCGACGTTTCTGAGGTGCCCCACGTGCGACTGGGCCGAGCTGCAGATCTGGTTGTGGTCGCGCCGGCTACCGCAGACCTGCTGGCGCGCGCCGCGCACGGCAGGGCCGACGATCTGCTGTGCGCCACCTTGCTCACCGCCCGCTGCCCGGTCCTCTTCGTGCCCGCGATGCACACCGAGATGTGGGAGCACCCCGCCACCCAGCACAACGTCGCCATGCTGCGTGCGCGGGGGACCGTTGTCGTGCAGCCCGCGTCCGGCCGGCTCACCGGCGCCGATTCAGGTACCGGCCGGCTGCCGGAGCCCGCAGAGATCGTGGAGCTGGCGACGCTGCTGCTGCACCGCGCTGATGCCCTGCGCCACGACCTCACCGGCTACCACGTCTTAATCTCCGCCGGGGGTACTCGCGAACCGCTGGATCCGGTCCGCTACTTGGGAAACCGCTCCTCCGGCCGGCAGGGTTACGCGCTCGCCCGGGTGGCGGCGCAGCGCGGAGCTCGCGTGACGCTGGTCGGCGCGCATACCGCTGATTTGACCGACCCGGCTGGCGTCGAGGTGCTCCGGGTAAGCACTGCAAGTCAGCTGCGGGAGGTTGTGCTCAAGGCGGCAGCGCACGCTGATGCAGTGGTGATGGCCGCCGCGGTGGCGGACTTCCGGCCAGCGGTCTGCTACCCCAGTAAGATCAAAAAAACCGGGACTGATCCGGATTCGCTGGCGCTGGCCGTCAACCCGGACATTCTCGTCGAGCTGGTCGGGTGCCGCCCGCAGGGCCAGGTGGTGGTCGGCTTCGCCGCTGAAACCGGCGACTCCGAGGCTGATGTGCTCACCCATGCCCGGGCCAAGCTCGCCCGCAAGGGTTGCGATCTGCTGGTCGTCAACGCAGTCGGGGACGGCCGGGCGTTCGAGGTCGACCACAACGCGGGCTGGCTGCTCGGTGCCGACGGCACCCAGACCGCGCTTCCCGACGGCCCCAAAAGCCTGCTCGCCACCTACGTCTGGG
>DASQVU010000580.1:0-2344 GCA_035640615.1 Pseudonocardiaceae bacterium | reverse complement strand
GGTGACCGATGGCCAGGCCGCCGACCGTGCGGCGGAGCTAGCACCCGAGCCGGCTGTGGGGGGCCGCAATCCCCACCTTCCGGCTGCCGACAGCGGCGGCATGTTCGGGCTCGCCCTCGGTGCGCTCGGTATCGTTTTCGGTGACATCGGCACCAGCCCGCTTTATGCGGTGCAGACGGTGTTCTCGATCGACAACCACGCGGTTGGCCCGACGTCGGGCGACGTGTACGGGGTCGTCTCGCTGATCTTCTGGTCGGTCACGTTGATCGTGACGGTCAAGTACGTGTCCTTCATCCTGCGGGCCGATAACGACGGTGAGGGCGGTGTCATGGCGCTCGCCGCGCTGATCCGCGGCGTGGCCGGTTCGTCGGCCCGGCTCGCCTCGATCGCGCTGGCCCTTGGCGTGCTGGGCGCGTCGCTGTTCTACGGCGACTCGCTGATCACGCCGGCCATCTCGGTGCTCTCGGCGGTGGAGGGCCTGGAGGTCGCCCGGCCCGAGCTCGCTGAGGCGGTACTGCCGATCGGGATCGCCATCCTGACGCTGCTGTTCGTGGTGCAGCGCTGGGGAACCCACCAGGTCGGGCGGCTGTTCGGACCGGTGATGGTGCTGTGGTTCGGCACGCTGGCCGTCCTCGGTGTACCGCACATCGCCGCGCGCCCCAGCGTGCTGCTCGGGTTGTCGCCGACCTACGCCGTGTCGTTCTTCGCCGTCCACCCGCTGACCGCGTTTTTGGCGATGGGCGCGGTGGTGCTGGCGATCACCGGCGCCGAGGCCCTCTACGCCGACGTGGGCCACTTCGGGCGGCGCCCGATCCGGGTAGCGTGGTTTGTCCTGGTCTTCCCCGCGCTGACACTCAACTACCTGGGGCAGGCGGCGCTGATCCTGACCGACCCCCACGCCGTCGACAACCCCTTCTACCGGCTCGCCCCGGGCTGGGCGCAGCTGCCGCTGGTGGTGCTGGCCACCTGCGCCACGGTGATCGCCTCGCAGGCGGTGATCTCCGGGGCGTTCTCGGTGTCGCGCCAGGCCGTCCGGCTCGGGTACCTGCCGCCCCTGACCGTCCGGCACACCTCCACCCAGGAGAGCGGCCAGATCTACCTGCCGGCGGTGAACTGGCTGCTGTTCGGCGGCGTACTCGTGCTGATGGTGGTCTTCGGTTCCTCGAACCGCCTGGCCACCGCCTACGGGCTGGCGGTCACCGGGACCCTGCTGCTGACCACCACGCTGTTCCTCATCTACGCCACGAACGCGTGGCACTGGGCGCGGTGGAAGCTGGCGCTGGTCGCCGTCATCTTTGGCGGCGTCGAGCTGACCTTCCTCACCGCCAACCTGACCAAGATCGTCCACGGTGGCTGGCTGCCGCTGCTCGTCGCCACGGTGGTCGCCACGGTGATGACCACCTGGCAGCGGGGCCGCCGGATCGTGACCGCCCGCCGCGTCGAGGTGGAGGGGCCACTTCCGGACTTCGTGGACAAGCTGAACGCCGAGGGCATCCCCCGGGTGCCCGGCACCGCCGTGTTCCCCCACCCCACCAAGGAGACCGCGCCACTCGCGCTGCGGGCCAACGTCGAGTTCAATCACGTGCTGCACGAGCGGGTCGTGATCGTGAGCGTGCAGTGGGAGAACATCCCACACGTCCCACCGGGCGATCGGGTGACCATCGACCAGCTCGGCCACACCACCGACGGCATCGTGCACCTGCTCGCTCGGCTCGGCTTCCAGGACGACCAGCACATCCCCGACCTGCTGCGTGAGTCCCGCGGCCGATGCGAAGAACTCGAATTCGACGCCGGCACCGAGTCGTATTTCCTGTCCCACATCATCATCGAACGCGGCCCCCAGCCGGGCATGAGCACTTGGCGCAAGCGACTGTTCATCGCCCTCGCCCACAACGCGGCCACCCCGGCCACCTACTTCAAACTGCCCCTCGACCGCACGGTTGTGATGGGCTCGCGTATCGAACTTTGATCGAGCTGTAAGGGCTGTCTAGCGCGAAGCGTCGCCAAGTGACCAGCAGCGGGGCGGCCCGGCCGGCCCCCAATCGGACACCTGTCTCAGCCGGCACGTCGACGTATACGTAGTCGTGCCGTCCTTGTCTCGGCCGCTGGCACCAGGCGGCCGGCCGCCCACGATGGTGGCACTGTCTGACTCTCACCGCTGTTCCGACAGGCATGATCCACCCAGTGCCGTTTGCCGATGCCTTACCGGTCAGTTTGGGCTGTGGTGCTGTGTAGTCGTGTGTCGTGACGTGGTGTCCTGTCCGGCTCAAGGTGGCGAGTTCCGGAGGTAGCTGGCGAGACACATTGTCGCCCGCCAAAAAGAAGCGAACAAGCACCTGTCCGG
>DASQVU010000579.1:0-4100 GCA_035640615.1 Pseudonocardiaceae bacterium | reverse complement strand
CCGCTCCGAACACGTAGCCGAACGCCTTGTGCCAGAACCACAAGATGGCCGATACCGGGTAGTAGATGAAGTTCAGCACAACGACTCACTCTCGGCCGAGGAGCGGAAAGATCTCGCGGGCGGCACCGGGTCCACGCCTCCAGGGTGCCAGGGTCCGCAGCGCAGCAGCCGTCTTACCGTCCACCACGATCCACGCAGCAGCCCGTGAATGGTCAACGCCTCGATCGCGTAGGCGCTACAGCTGGGATAGAACCGGCAGCTAGGCGGCAGAGCGGGGGAGATCCAGCGCCGATAGAAGCCCAAGACATGCAGCAATACCTGAACCACCGGTCCGGGCGGCCGGACCGCAGATGTCTCCTCGGCGTGCGCTGTCATCGCCGACAGCTCGCCTCGGCAGGATCGGCCAACCGCCGCAGCGCCACGTCGAGCTCGTCACCTAAGGCGGCACTACTTGCACCAGCCGACGTCGGCAGCGCGCGGACCACGACGAGTGCGCGCGCCGGCAATGCCGCCAGCCGGGCCCGCATCAAATGCCGCAGCCGGCGCTGCACCCGGTGCCGCACCACTGAACCGCCAACCTTGCGGCCGACCACGAAACCTACTTTGGGGCCCTGGTACCGGCCCGCCGATGAGCCCGCACAGGCCATGTGCACCACGACCGAGCCGCACCCGGCCCGGCGGCCCCGCTGCACCGCCGCCGCGAAGTCATCGCGACGGGTCAGCCGGGCGGCAGCAGGCAGCAACGCGACAGATCCCCGAACGTCTACGCCTCAGGCTGACAGCTCGCTGCGGCCCTTGCGCCGCCGGGCCGCGATGATGGCGCGTCCGGCGCGGGTACGCATGCGCAGGCGGAACCCGTGGGTCTTCGCGCGGCGGCGGTTGTTCGGTTGGAAGGTGCGCTTGCCCTTAGTCACGGCTGTCGTTCTCCCGGTGCTCGGTTCGTGTTGCGGGGTCGCAGCCGTCGGGACTGCGCAGTAGTCGGGTCGTCCCCAGCCGGCACAGGCGGCACTGCTGCGCACCCGGTGAGCGGACCGCGTCAGCGGTATCGACCGCGTGAGGCCAGGGCGCGCAAGAATGCCCGCCGGTGGGCGGGAGACGACCGAAGCCTAAGCAACCAGTAGCCGCGCCGTCAAAACCGGGGTCTGGCGTCACTGTCCGGGCGACACGCCGTTACATCGGTGGTGCTTGCTTACACGGGGTTCTTGTGGCAGTACCCCAGGTTTGCTCACCTGCGGCGCCTGACTCAGCTGGCAGCCGGGCAGGCGGTCGCCGGGCGAGCCGGCATGCCGGGAAACCTGGGGAGCTCCGCGAAGTTGAGGACATCGTCGAGGACATCACCGTCATCCACAGCTGTGGACAGGATTGTGGACGAACGGTGCTCGCAGGAGTCCACCACCGGCCGAAGGGGAGTCAGCGGGTGTCAGAGCGGCAAACCGATCTCGGCCAGGTGTGGAACGAGGTCGTTCGGGAGCTTTCAAGCGGAACGCTCTCGCCGCAGCAACGTGCCTGGATGCGGGTCACCCGCCCGATCGGTCTATTGGATGGCACCGCACTGCTCGCTGCGCCCAGCGACTTCGCCAAGGACGCCATCGAGCGCGCGTTGCGCGAGCCGATCAGCGCAGCACTGTCCCGGCACCTTGGTCGGCAGGTCTCACTGGCGGTCAAGGTCGACCACCCGCTGCCCGTGCCACCGCAGCTGCCCTCGCAGTTCACTGACCCGTGCCCAGCGGTGCCCGACGACATCACCCTCGGTGGTGCACCGGTGAGCGGGCCGGCGGCCAGCCCGATCTCGGGGCCCGGCCGGCCCGCCGAGGAGGAGGGCGCGCTGGCCACCGTGAGCGAGTTGTGGCCTACCGGGACCGGCGCAGTCGGGCCGGCCGCGGCCGCAACGACAGCAACCGGGCGAGCTTCGAGCTCGCAGACCAGGCTCAACGAGAAGTACACCTTCGATACCTTCGTCATCGGGGCGTCCAACCGATTCGCGCACGCGGCTGCCGTCGCGGTTTCGGAAGCCCCCGCACGCGCTTACAACCCGCTGTTCGTCTGGGGCGAGTCCGGGTTGGGCAAGACGCATCTGCTGCACGCCGTCGGGCACTACGCGCAGCGGCTCTTTCCGGGTATGCGGGTGCGCTACGTCTCCACTGAGGAGTTCACCAACGACTTCATCAACTCCTTGCGGGACGACCGCAAGGTCGCTTTCCAGCGCCGCTACCGCGACGTCGACGTGCTGCTGGTCGACGACATCCAGTTCCTGGAAGGTAAGGAAGGCACCCAGGAGGAGTTCTTCCACACCTTCAACACGCTGCACAACGCCAACAAGCAGATCGTGATCTCCTCTGATCGCCCACCCAAGGGGTTGGGCACCCTGGAGGACCGGTTGCGGACCCGGTTCGAGTGGGGCCTGATCACCGATATCCAGCCACCAGAGCTGGAGACCCGGATCGCCATCCTGCGCAAGAAGGCCGTCGGCGACCGGCTGGCCGCGCCGGATGAGGTGTTGGAGTTCATCGCCGCCCGGATCGAACGCAACATCCGCGAGCTGGAAGGAGCGCTTATCCGGGTGACGGCCTTCGCCTCGCTGAACCGCCAACCAGTCGACAACCAGCTCGCCGAGATCGTGCTGCGCGACCTGATCCCGGACGCTCAGGCCCATGAGATCGGCGCGCCCAACATCATGGCCGTGACCGCGGAATTCTTCGGGGTCACCATCGAGGATCTGTGCGGGCCGGGCAAGACGAAACACGTCGCACAAGCCCGGCAGATCGCCATGTACCTGTGCCGGGAGCTGACCGATCTGTCATTGCCCCGGATCGGGCAGACCTTTGGCGGCCGCGACCACACCACGGTCATGCACGCGGATCGCAAGATCCGTAAGGAGATGGCCGAGCGCCGCCGCACCTACGACCAGGTGCAGGAGCTCACCTCCCGCATCAAGCAACGCGCTCGCTCGTAACCGCCCCACGTCCTACGTCGCAGTCTGGATACCGACTGCGGCTGGCGAGCCGCGAGTAACCGCAGTCCGCATCCAGACTGCGGTTACTTCAGGGGTGTGGTCGGGGGGAACCCGTATGTGGGTGGCGGACCGATTCGGCAAGCTTGGGGTATCGGTCGGTCTGGACGCAGCGCCGGGACGCCCAGGCTGGCCGATCGATCCGCGGTTGTTCAGTCGACCGCGACGGGCGTGCTGAGCGCGTCCCAAGCGTCGGGGCACGGCTGGGTCTTGTCGGGTTGCCGGAGCAGCAGGGCACCCAGCGCTGCCGCCGCAGCGGCGAACCCCGCCGCGACCAGGAAAGCGGCGTGGTAGCCACTGGTGAAGGCGTCGAGCCGGTTGACACCCGCGGCCGTCAAGGCGTGCCTGCGCGCATCGGCGATGCTGGCCAGCACGGCCAGCCCGAGCGCGCCGCCCATCATGAATGACGTGTTCGCCACACCCGAGGCAAGACCAGCCTCGCTGGGCGCTACCTCGCTCATGGCGGCCAGCAGCACTGGATTGAGCGCCACCGCCACGCCGACGCCGAGCAGGATCATCGCCGGCAGCACGTCGAAGAGGTAGGTTCCGCCTACCGGGGCGCGCGCGAACAGCGCCAGGCCGGCAGCCACCAGCAGCATCCCGGTGACCAGTGACGCCTTGATGCCCCAGCGCAGCACGATCCGCTCGGACAACCCGAGCGAGAACGCACCCATGATCAGATTTCCGGGTAGGAAGGCAAGACCGACCCCGAGCGGGCCGTAGCCGAATACCTGCTGCAGGTACAACGCGGAGAGGAAGAACCAGCCGAACATGGCCGCGGTCCACAGCACGCCGGCCAGGTTCGCGGTCGTGACGCTGCGCAGGCGGAACAGGCCAAGCGGGATCAGCGGGGATTCGGCACGCGTTTCGATGCCCAGGAAGACCACGACGAGTGCCACCGCCACGGCCAGCAGGCCGATCGTCCGAGCCGACTCCCACCCCGCGTGGTTGCCATCCATGATGGCGTAGACGGCGATCAGCAGAGCAGCCGTGACGGTGATCGAACCGGCCACGTCGAGCCGGCCGCCGCTGCCCTGACCGTTGCTTCCGGGCAGCAGGATCACGCACAGCACCGTGACCGCGACGCCGA
>DASQVU010000578.1:0-4518 GCA_035640615.1 Pseudonocardiaceae bacterium | reverse complement strand
TCTACCACCTGCTCGCTGCCCAAAGTGAACTACCGCCACAGGAGCAGGCATGACCCGGCCGCTGGTGCTGCGGGGGATCCGGCCCTACGGCGAAGGTGACCCGGTGGACCTGCTGGTCCGGGACGGGCTGATCGCCGAGCTGGGCACCAGGGTAGACGGCACCGGGGCCGAGGTCCTTGACGGCGGCGGGCTGGTGGCGCTGCCCGGACTGGTCGACCTGCACGCACACCTGCGGGAACCCGGCCGGGAAGACGCCGAGACGATCGCCACCGCGTCCGCCGCTGCAGCATTGGGCGGCTACACCGCGGTGTTCGCGATGGCTAACACCGATCCGGTGGCCGACACCGCAGTCGTCGTCGAGTACGTGTACCGGCGCGGGCGTGAGGTCGGGCTAGTCGACGTGCACCCCGTCGGTGCGGTCACCGCCGGGTTGGGCGGTGAGCGGCTCGCCGAGTTGGGTGCCATGGCCAGCTCTGCCGCGGCGGTACGGATGTTCTCCGATGACGGGTTGTGCGTGCACGACTCACTACTGATGCGCCGGGCCCTGGAGTACACCCGCGGGCTGGGCGGTGTGGTCGCCCAGCATGCGGAGGATCCTCGGCTTACCGCTGGCGCGCAGGCGCACGAGGGACGCGTCGCTGCCCGGTTGGGCCTGGCCGGCTGGCCGCGTGCGGCAGAGGAGTCGATCGTGGCCCGGGATTGCCTGCTCGCTCGGGACGCCGATGCAGCGCTGCACATCTGCCACGTGTCCACTGCGGGCACGGTGGAGCTGCTGCGCTGGGCCAAACAGCGCGGTATCCGGGTCTCCGCCGAGGTGACCCCGCACCACCTGCTGCTCACCGATGAGCGCCTGGCCGGCTATGACCCGGTGAACAAGGTCAACCCGCCGCTGCGCACCGCAGCGGACACCGAGGCGCTGCGCGCCGCGCTGGCGGGGGCAGTCGTGGACTGCGTGGCCACTGACCATGCCCCGCATGCCGCGCAGGACAAGGACTGCGAATGGTCCGCAGCCCGGCCCGGCATGCTGGGGTTGCAGACCGCGTTATCGGTGGTGGTGGCCACGATGGTTCAGCCTGGCCTGCTGGATTGGCGGGGAGTGGCCCGGGTGATGAGCGAGCGCCCGGCGCAGATCGGTAAGGCCACCGATCAAGGCCGCCCGATCGCCGTGGGGCAGCCGGCGAACCTGACAGTGGTTGATCCCGACGCCACCTGGACGGTGCGCGGCGCGCAGCTGGCCAGCCTGGCCGACAACACTCCCTATGAGGGTATGGAGCTGCCCGGCCGGGTGGTGGTCAGCATACTGCGCGGCCGGGTCACCACCGAGGACGGGAAGGTGCTGGGCTGATGGGTGCCCTAGCGATGCTGGTGCTGGAAGACGGCACCACCGTGCGCGGCCAGAGCTACGGCGCGCTGGGCCAGGCCCTGGGTGAGGCGGTGTTCGCTACTGGCATGACCGGCTACCAGGAAACCCTCACCGACCCGTCCTACCGCCGCCAGATTGTGGTGCAGACCGCCCCGCACATTGGCAACACCGGCTGGAATGACGAGGATGACGAGTCACGGCGAATCTGGGTGGCCGGCTACGTCGTGCGGGACCCGGCCCGGATGCCGTCCAACTGGCGGGCGACCCGTTCGCTTGACGAGGAGCTGTCCCGGCAAGGTGTGGTGGGTATCTGCGGCGTGGACACCCGCGCGCTCACCCGCAGGCTGCGCGAACACGGCTCGATGCGCGCGGGGATCTTCTCCGGAGATGCACTGGCCGAACCCTCGCAGCTGATAGCACGCGTGCTAGCCAGCCCCCCGATGGCTGGGGCGGACCTGGTCGGCGAGGTCACTATTGCCGAGCCCTACGTGGTGCCCGCCACCACAGCGCGCCGCTTCCAGGTGGTAGCGCTTGATCTAGGCATCAAGTTCAACACGCCCCGGATGCTCGCCGCTCGGGGCGTCGAGACCCACGTGCTGCCGGCGGCCGTGTCGGTGGAGCAGCTGCTGGCGTCCGGACCCGACGGGGTGTTCCTCTCCAACGGCCCCGGCGACCCGGCCACCGCCGACCATGCGGTGGCCCTGACCCGTGCGGTGCTGGAGCGGCGGGTACCACTGTTCGGGATCTGCTTCGGCAACCAGATCCTGGGCCGGGCCCTGGGGCGGGGTACCTACAAGATGCGTTACGGGCATCGCGGGATCAACGTGCCCGTCGTCGAGCACGCCACCGGGCGGGTCGCGATCACTTCGCAAAACCACGGTTTCGCGGTTACCGGCGAGCCGGGGGAGCGTTTCGACTCCGACTTCGGTGCCGCGGTGGTGAGCCACTCCTGCCCCAATGATGGCACCGTGGAAGGCCTCACCTGCCTGGACATCCCCGCGTTCAGCGTCCAGTACCACCCGGAGGCAGCCGCCGGCCCGCACGACGCCGCCGACCTGTTCGACCGATTTTGTGCGTTGATGGCGCGAGAACGGAGTTCCTGATGCCCCGGCGCACGGACATTCGGCATGTGCTGGTGATCGGCTCGGGGCCGATTGTGATCGGACAGGCTTGCGAGTTCGATTACTCCGGGACCCAAGCCTGCCGGGTGCTTCGACAGGAAGGGCTACGGGTCAGCTTGGTGAACTCCAACCCGGCCACGATCATGACGGATCCGGAGTTCGCCGATGCCACCTACATCGAGCCGATCACCCCGGACTTCGTGGAAAAGGTGATCGCTGCCGAGCGCCCGGATGCGCTGTTGGCGACGCTGGGCGGGCAAACCGCGCTGAACACCGCGGTTGCCCTGCACGAGCGCGGGGTGCTGGCCCGGTACGGCGTCGAGTTGATCGGTGCTGACATTGACGCTATCCAGCGTGGGGAGGACCGGCTGAGGTTCAAGGAGGTGGTGCGCGCGGTGGGTGCCGAGGTGCCGCGCAGCGCCGTCTGCTCCTCGCTGGACGAGGTGCGCCGAGCCGTCGACGAGCTCGGCCTGCCAGTAGTGATAAGACCGTCGTACACCATGGGCGGGCTTGGCTCCGGGCTGGCGCACAGCCTTGACGAACTCGAACGGTTGGCCTGTACGGGGTTGGCGGAAAGCCCGGTGCACCAGGTGCTCATCGAGGAAAGCGTGCTGGGCTGGAAGGAGTACGAGCTTGAGCTGATGCGCGACCACCGGGACAACGTGGTGGTGGTGTGCTCGATTGAGAACATCGACCCGATGGGAGTGCATACCGGGGACTCGGTGACCGTCGCCCCAGCGCTGACCCTGACCGACCGCGAGTACCAGCACATGCGTGACGTCGGTATCGCAGTGCTGCGCGAAGTCGGAGTGGACACCGGCGGCTGCAACATCCAGTTCGCGGTGCATCCGGCCACCGGCCGGCTGGTGGTGATCGAGATGAATCCGCGGGTGTCCCGATCCAGCGCGCTCGCGTCCAAGGCCACCGGTTTCCCGATTGCCAAGATCGCCGCGAAGCTCGCCATCGGCTACACGCTCGACGAGATCACCAACGACATCACCGGCGAGACGCCCGCCAGCTTCGAGCCCACCCTCGACTACATCGTGGTCAAGGTGCCCCGGTTCGCCTTCGAGAAGTTCCCCGGCGCTGACCCCACGCTCACCACCACAATGAAGTCCGTCGGCGAGGCCATGGCGTTGGGTCGCTCCTTCCCCGAGGCCCTGGGCAAGGCGCTGCGGTCGATGGAAACCCCGGAAGCCGGCTTCTGGACCAAGCCTGACCCGCCCGACGTCACCATGGACGCGCACCTGTCGGCGCTGACGGTGCCCCATGACGGGCGGCTTTACACCGTCGAGCGGGCACTGCGGCTGGGCGCCACCGTGGCGCAGGTAGCGCAGGTTTCGGGGATCGATCCGTGGTTCGTCGACCAGATCGCCGGTCTGGTAGAGCTACGCGCTGACCTCCTCGCGGCGCCGGAACTGGACGAGCCGTTGCTGCGCCGCGCCAAGCGCGCCGGCATCTCCGACCGGCAGCTCGCCGCGCTGCGCGGTGACGTCGCCGAGCGGGACATCGCCGCGCTGCGACACCGGCTGGGCGTGCGGCCGGTCTACAAGACCGTGGACACCTGCGCGGCCGAGTTCGCCGCCCGTACCCCGTATCACTACTCCGCCTACGAGAGCGATCCGCACGCCGAGACCGAAGTCAGCGAGCAGCGGCAGCGACCCAAGGTGATCATCCTGGGTTCTGGACCGAACCGGATCGGCCAGGGCATCGAGTTCGATTATTCGTGCGTGCACGCCGCGATGGCGTTGCGCGACGCCGGATACGAGACCGTGATGGTCAACTGCAACCCGGAGACGGTGTCCACCGACTACGACACCGCTGATCGGCTTTACTTCGAGCCGCTGACCTTCGAAGACGTCATGGAGGTGGTGCACGCCGAGCGGTCGTCAGGCGCCGTGGCAGGCATGATCGTCCAGCTGGGCGGGCAGACGCCGCTGGGTCTGGCGCAGCGGCTGGCCGACGCGGGAGTCCAGGTGGTGGGCACCCCCCCGGCGGCAATCCACCTCGCTGAGGACCGCGGATCCTTCGGGG
>DASQVU010000577.1:0-5002 GCA_035640615.1 Pseudonocardiaceae bacterium | reverse complement strand
TCGACCAGGGTGTGGCGGGTATCCCCGTAGGTGGCCAGCGCTGCCAGCCGTACCGTGCCGTGCTAGTCGGTGACGTCAGCCGGTGCCGCGAGCACGGTGGCACCCTGCTGGTTGGCGTATCCGACGGCCCGGTCCACGTCGGGCACCTCGATCGCGAGGTCGCTTACCCCGTCGCCGTGGGTTGTCACTCGCTGGGCGAGTGGCGTGCCGGCACGGGTCGCCCCGGTGAGCACGAACCGCACCCGGCCGGAGATCAGCACGTACTCCACCGCATCCCGGTAGCCCTGCTCCGGACCTCGGTAGGCGACGCAGGTCATGCCGAACGCCGTCGAGTAGAAGTGCGCGGCCTGCCGGGCATTGCCGACGGCGAAGCGGATGTGGTCCATACCGACGACCGGAAACGGATCCGACCCGAGGTCGTGTGCTACGCCACCGATCAGGGCGTCGACATCACGACGCTTCGGCTGCCGGAAGGATGTGGTCACGCCACGATGCTAACCTTGCTGCGACGCCCTTTCTGGATCTTTAGGTTGCTGCTGGCTGCCCCTAGCGATTGCGGACGGCGGCGTCCAGGGCAGCCCGCATCTGGGCGATCGGCGCGCTGCGACCGGTCATCAACTCAACTTGGGCGCCGGCCTGGTGGAGCAACATCGCCAGGCCGCTGACAATTTGGCAGCCCCTGGCGAGCGCAGCGGTGGCCAACGGCGTCGGCCACGGGGTGTAAACCACATCAAGTACGACCGGCCGGCAGGCCCACGGTTGGCCGCGTAGCGTATCGGCGGCCCCAGGCGGCAGGGTCGAGATGAGCACGTCCCCGTCCGGCAGTTCTACTTCGGGGAGCCCGCCGGAGATCCTCGGCCGGACACCGAGTCGCTCGGCGGTTGCCCGCAGCTCCGTCGTTCTGGCTGGGTCCCGGACCACCACCGTGGGTGCGAGTTCGCCAAGCTCCCGCAGGGCGGCAAGCGCCGCTTGGGCGGTGCCACCGGCTCCGAGGATCACTCCAGCGCGGACCCGGTCGACGCCCGCTTCGCGCAATGCAGCCAGGATGCCGGCCACGTCGGTATTGTCGGCTCTGCGGGGCTTTCCCGGCGACCCCAGCACCAGAGTATTTGCTGCGCCAACTGCGCTGGCCAGCTCAGACACCTCGTCGGCCACCCGTAAAGCGACGCGCTTGAGCGGCATCGTCAAGGACAATCCCACCCATTCTGGGCCGAGCTGGTCGACAAAGGTGGGAAGCGCCGTTTCGTCGCAATTCACCGCGTCGTAACGCCACCCGGTCAGGCCGAGCGCGGCGTAAGCAGCGGAGTGCAGCGTCGGCGACAGTGAATGTCGAATCGGAGAACCGAGCACCGCCGCCCGTCGCGTCGTCGACTCACTACGCGCCACTCACCGATCTTCCCATGGTGTACACCCGGCGTTCATCAGGTGAGGCAGTATCAAGAAAACAGCCAACAGGCAGGCATGCGGTCTTGCACGGACCGTTTCCTGTCTGTTATTGAGGTGTCGCGGAGTAAGTTCGTGTTCGCGGTCTGCGGCTGTTCGGCATCCGACTCGTCGACATCAGCAGGGAGGGTGACCGGTGGAACCGCCGAGCTGGGCATCGGACGACATCGACATCGAGCATGCCAGCCCGGCTCGCGTCTACGATTACTACCTTGGTGGCTCGCACAACTTTGCCGTGGACCGGCAGATGGCTCGGGAGGCCATCGAGCTGTGGCCGGAACTGCCGTTGGTCATGCAGGCCAACCGCGCGTTCCTCCGCCGCTCGGTACGCTACTTGGTCAACCAGGGCATCACCCAATTCCTCGACATCGGTTCCGGTATTCCCACCGAGGGCAACGTGCACGAAGTAGTCCAGGCCGCCTGTCCGGAGTGCCGCGTGGTGTACGTGGATATCGACCCGGTGGCCGTCGCGCACAGCCGCGCCATCTTGGCGGACAACCCGTTCGCCGACATCGTGCAGGCTGACCTGCGGGATGTGGCAGGGATCTTCGATGACCCCCGGGCCCGGCGGTTGCTCGACCTCGACCAACCGATCGGCGTGCTCATGGTGGCGATGCTGCACTTCGTCACGGATCAGGCGGATCCGGCGGGTATCGTCGCGCAATACCGCAAGATGATGCCGTCAGGTAGCTACCTTGTCGTCTCGCACGCTACCTACGAGGGCCGCCCAGACCAGGCTGGGCCGCACATGGACCTCTACCGGCGCGCCGGCGCACCGTTGACCATGCGCTCGCGGCACGAGATCGAGGCCTTGCTTGAGGGCTTCGATCCGGTCGAGCCCGGCGTGGTGTTCATGCCGCTGTGGCGCCCGGACTCGCCGTCCGATGTGGATGATCATCCAGAGCGGTTCAGCGGCTACGCGGTAGTAGGCCGGCGCGCATGACCGTGGACGATCACGAGGCGTTCGCCCGGCGTTGGGCCGAGGCGATCGTCGGCACCAGCTACGTGTCGATGGGGCGCCGGGTGCTCGCCGAACATCTGCTTGGACTCACCCAGCGGCTGGTTGATGCGGCGCTCGCGGTGGAGTTCGATCCCTCGGCCGGCCGCCAGATCGGCGTTGACATGGTTGCGGCGCATTTCACCGGCACCGAGACACTGCGCGGCACCCTCGCGCTGATCTCCGAGCAGTTGCCGGGCCTGCTGGGCTCCCTTCCGGATAGTGCTGACGTTGCCAAACGGGTCGCGCAGCTGGCCGCCAGCATGGCCGCCGGCTACGCCGACGCGCTGCGCGAGCGCAGCCTTGACGAACAGGATGCGGTCTACCGAGCAGGGCTGCGCGCGCGACGGCAGGCCGAACAGGCCCTCGCGGCGAGCGAGGCGAAGTTTCGCGCGATGTTCACCGAAGCGGCAATCGGAATCGGGATCGGTGATCTGGAGGGCAATATCACCGACGCGAATCCAGCGCTGCAAAAAATGTTCGGCTATACACTCGAAGAATTCACCCAGCTCAATGTCAGCGCGATGGTCCACCCGGACGACGCTCCAAGCGTATGGGAAACTTATGCGGAGCTCATCCGCGGTGAGCGAGATCACTTCCATATGGAAAAGCGTTTCTACCGTGCCGATGGTGGTGAGATCTGGAGCCATTTGACAGTGTCGCTGGTGCGTGATGAGAACAACGAACCCGCGTATCAGGTGGCTATGTTGGAGGATGTATCCGAACGGCGTCATCTGCAGGCCAAGCTGGAGCACCAGGCTTACCACGATCCGCTGACATCACTGGCCAACCGGCAGCTAGTGACTGAACATCTGGCGCAAATATTTGCGGGGCCGGGCGGTCAGCGCCGGGTGGGGTTGTGTTTTCTGGACTTGGATGGCTTTAAAGTGGTTAACGACAGCCTGGGCCATCACGTCGGTGACGAGCTGCTCAAAACCGTTGCGGACCGGCTGACCCGCTGCTGCTGCGCAGGGCAGCTAGTGGCGCGAATGGGCGGCGACGAATTCGTCATCATTATGGAGGATACTGCCGGCGAGCATGACGTGGTCATGCTGGCTGATAAGGTACTGACCGCTATGGCAGAACCGATTCGAGTCGGTACGCATGAGCTGACAGTGACGGCGAGCATTGGTGTCGTGGAGCGGCCGGTGGCCGAGACCAACCCCGAGCGTCTGCTCCAAGCCGCGGACATCACCATGTATCGCGCGAAAGCAGACGGCAAAGCTCGATATGCGACATTCGATCGGAACCGCAACGACAGCGAGGTGGTGCGTTTCACCCTATCCGCGACGATGCTCGCTGCGGTGGAACGGGGCGAGTTCTTCGTCGAGTACCAGCCGCTGTTCCGGCTGCGGGACCGCTGCTTGATCGGCGTTGAGGCACTGGTCCGGTGGCGTCATCCGACGTTCGGCGTGCTCGGCCCGGAACGCTTCATCGATCTCGCCGAACAGAGCGGGTCAATCGTGCAGCTCGGACGTTGGGTGCTGGTCCGGGCATGCGAGCAGGCCCGGGCTTGGGTGGACAGTTTCGGCGCTGCCGCCCCGTTCGTCAGCGTCAATCTCGCGCCGCGGCAGCTTTACGAGCCAGGCCTGGTGGCGGACGTCACCGACATCCTGGTGGCAAACCGACTCGAGCCAGCCAGCCTGCAACTCGAGCTCACCGAGCAGGCCCTGATGGGTGATGGGACGGGGCCGCTGACGATGCTGAGAAACCTGCATGGCATGGGCGTGCGCATCGCTCTTGACGACTTCGGCACTGGTTACTGGAACATTCCCGACCTGCGCCGGCTGCCGCTGCATGAACTCAAGCTGGCGGGTTCGTTCGCGGTGGGGCTGCAATCTCCCTCCGGACTGGTGGATCAGCGGATCGTGGCGGCGTTGGTCGACTTGGCGCATGCCCTGGGTCTGACGGTCACCGCCGAGAGTATCGAGACGCGAGCTCAGTTCGGTCGATTCCGTGCGGCCGGATGCGACACCGGTCAGGGCTCGTTGTTTGCCCCACCCTGCGCGCCTGAGCAGATCGATGCTTTGTTGCGGGCCTTCCATCCGCTCTGCGACATCAGTACAGAGGCGAGATGACGCCGATCGACATCGCGAGCGTGTTACTCCGGGTGGTCGTAGGCGTGACGGTAGTGGCACACGGCTACAACCATTTATGGGGCGGCGGCGGCTTGGCCGGCACGACGCGGTGGTTTGGCTCCCTGGGATTGCGGCCACCGAAGCTGCACGCGGTGCTGTCTGGAGTGGGAGAGCTGGCTGCCGGAGCGGCGTTGGCGATCGGGTTGCTTACCCCGCTGGCGGCGGCGTTCGTCGTCGGCACCATGGTGGTCGCCGGGATCACTCACCACCGTCGGAATGGATTTTTCGTCCTCAAGGAAGGGTACGAGTACGTCCTGATGATCGGCGTGGTATGCGCTGTTATCGGGTTGCTCGGACCCGGCGCCGCCTCGGTGGACCGGCTGCTGGGCATTGCCGTAGCCGGCCCGGTGGGGCTGGCCATCGTGATCGGGGTGGGTGTGATCGGTGCCTCAGGGCTGCTGGCGGCCACCTGGCGGCCTACCCG
>DASQVU010000576.1:0-3971 GCA_035640615.1 Pseudonocardiaceae bacterium | reverse complement strand
CCACCGCAACGAACAGCACCATCACAAACGCCATCGCCACCGCGCCGCCAGCCAGCACCAGCCACAGCAGCGGCCTGCGCACCAACGCTCTCCCCCACCACCTGTCGAACACCCACCGTGGTCAGCAAGGGACGCAGCGTCGCACACCCCAGTAACCCGATCACCCCACCCCTGGGCACGCCACATCGAGACTTGTCTTCCAGAGGGCCAACAACCCGTGGGCGGCCAGGACCGCTGTGCGCCGCGCGCGCCTAGCGGATGATCAGATAAGCGGCGGAATCGGCCTAGCGCCGAAGCCAGACATGAGCCCGTCGCCGCGGGTGAGGTGACCAGTGCCCATACCCATGCTCGGTGAATACTTAAGGCGCGATCGCTCCGCAGACGATCGGAAGCAGCAGTGGGTAAAGACGAACGGCGGCTCTACATCTGCCCGCAATGTAACGGCTCCCAGGTGGTTGTGAAATGGAAACGGGCTGACGTGGGCGGGGAAGAAGAGGAAATTGCCACAATGGAGCTGTGCCTCACATGCGACGGCTCCGGGCAAATCCTCGGACCCTCGACATAGGCCCCCGCTCCTGTTCACACTGACGACATGCCACGCACCGCCATCCTCTATGCCCGATCCCACCGTCGGGAGAACCTCGAGCGGCAGGTGCGCGAACTACAGGAGTGGTGTGACCGTGCTGGGGTTGTGCCGATCAGCACGGTCGCCGAAGTCGCGATCGGTATCCGAGCATCACGGCGATGCAAGCAGGTCTTGACCGACGTCGCCGCCGGCCTAGCGGACCTGGTGTTGATCCGCGATGTTTCGCGCTTGTCTGAAGACCCCGCCCAGCTAGAGCAAATCATCAGCGAGCACCGGACCCGGCTTGCTATCAGCCGAGACGACCGGCACCACTGACCCACTGTCAGTCGCCAGACGATTGCTTAGGTCACCGCTACGACAGGGCTGCTGATCCGCTGGCGAAGAGCACAACAAGCTGGGCAAGCAAGCCAGCAGCGAGGTTGAGTCGCGAGTCGGTGCTAACTGACCAGAATCACTGCTCTTAGTGGGGTCAGAGGTGCCACTGCGCCAGGAACTGGCCGACACCAGCGCGCTGGTCATCTAGCCACCGCCGCCCCCATCGTGATGACTGTTCTGTTCCTCACCATGGGGTATGTCGACCGCGCTGCTGACCGGCAGTTTAATCTTGCTGCCCCACGACCCTCCAGATGGCCGCCGCTCCCGGTCAAGCACCCACTGACCTGCGCAACGATGAGCAGTACGCTGCGTCGCATGGCAACCCGTCGCACGGTGTCCGTGGAGATCGACACCGCCACCGCGGCCATCGCCGAACTGGCAGCCGCTCACCACGGCATACCGGTTGGCGAGTGGATCGCCCGAGCGGCACGCCGAGAGTTCGCCCGCATCAGCCCCGGCCCGGGCGCCGTCGAGCTCACCGAGGCCGAGATGACGGCCGACGACGAGCAGCGCGCCGTCGACGAGGCCACGATCGCCGCCGAGGCGAAGAGGTTCCGTGCGGCGGGGTGACCTGCGCCGCTACGTCCGCCCCAGCTCCCCTGAAGTCCCGCGCATCATCGTGATCCTGTCCAGCGACAGCGTGAACAGCTCGGACCGGCCGTGGGTGTTAGGCATGGAAGTTCAGCAGCGTGACCCTGGCGACATCCTGGCCATCCCCGTGGCCGGTTACGGCTGGGCCTACGTCCGGGATCTGACCCGCTTGTATCGGGCGTGGATCGGCGAGCGCGTCGGCGCGCTTGATGAACTGACCTTGCTGCGCCTCACCGGTGCCGTCCAAGCTGCCCTTGACCTGTAGGCTTGCCGAGTCGCGGGTCACGAGGTGAACCGCCGGGTGACCTCGCTCGTGCAGCGGTTGGCCCACCAATAGCCCGCGGGCCGAGATCGAGGGTCCGCAGCGACCTGCCGAAACTCTGCCGGCAGCGACCGCAACTCGAAGGATGGGACCGGCGGGAGATTGCCGTCGCAGGCCAGCGTCGGCGCCTCGACGTTCGAAGCGGGGTGCACCGGATACCCGCGCCGCCCACGTTGCTCGGTGGAGATTCACGAGCCCAGACAACGCACCCGACTCAGCGAGATCATCCACAACCTCACCGACCGCATCACCGAAGCCCGGGCCAACAGCTGGCTCGGCGAAGTCCAAGGACTGCACATCAGCCCTCAAGCCGCTAAGCAGAACTTTGCCCCAGCTAGACCGAGCCAACACCACCCTCCAAAGCAGACCTACCGATTTCGGCATGCCACTTCCGACACCGACCCCACCGTCCTCCTCCACCGATCCCTACAGATCGCCCCCACGCGCTCGGGAGTTCTCTTAGTCCGGGACTCTGCGCAGCCTGCGGGGCCGCTCCTCCCAGGTCAAGGCGCCTCCGGCGTCGCAAGCGATGACGCTGCGCCCCCCTTGACCTGCGAGCCTCGGCGGCCCCTCCGGGCAGTTCCGCGGGCAGGAAAGCACTGCCCGCCATGACGCGCAGTGTCCGACAACCACAGCTGAACTGATCACATCAACGCACAGGTAAGTTTGCCCAGCTCAGCGCACCCGCCGTGCGGAACAGTCGTAAATCCAGAAAAACCATCGGCATCGCCTGCCAGCCCGCAGGTCTGCTGGTCATCGACCTCGACGCCGGCCACGGCCACCCACCACCGCCGTGGGCCGATCTGGGCGTCACCCATGGTCGTGACGTCCTGCGCATCCTCGCCGACCGAGCCGGGGCGCCCGACCCAATCAACACCTACACCGTGGCCACCCCCGCGGTGAGCACCGCTCCTTCCTCACCCCACCCGGCGTTGCGCTGCGCAACAGCTTCGCGGCGCTGGGCTGATGCATCGACACCCGCGCCGCAGGCGGATCGGTCATCGCCGTCGGCTTCCTCCGCCGCCTCCACGGCCAGCCCCGCCGATACCGGATCGTGCGCGATCACCACCCGATCGGCTTGCTCGGCTGGCTGCTCAGCGCGCTCACCCCCTCCCCCACGCCAACCCATCCACCGATCTCGATCTCGCTGCCGTGTTCCCCTCGCGGCTCAGCGCCTACGTGCAGGCCGCGCTCGGGGCGAGACCACCACCGTCGCCCAGGCCGTCGCCGGCACCCACGCGCACACCCTGTTCCGCTGCGCCGCCCGACTCGGCGAGCTGGTCGACACCGGCGTCCTGAGCGAGACCACCGCCATCGAGGCGCTGCTGGCCACCGCACCGCTCTGCCCCCGCGGCACCAACCTTTCGCGATCTCCACCCACAGGCGCCGACGCATGTGCTGGTGATCCCCAAGCACCATCACCCGGATGCCGCGGCCATGGCCGCAGCCGACCCGGGACTGGCGGCCGCGGTGCTCGTGGCTGCGCGCCGGGTCGCCGAGATGGACGGGATGGCGGATGCGGGCTACCGGCTGGTGTTCACCACTGCGCCCGACGGGCACCAGGAGGTGTTCCACGCGCATTGCCACGTGCTCGGCGGACGGGCCATGACTTGGCCACCGGGCTTATATCGCGCGGCTTGCCGGTGGCCGTGGTCGCCCCGTCGTGGCGAGCTGGTGATACCCGCCCGTCGCGGGGTCGGCGACGGTGATCGGCTGCGGGTGGAGGTATCGGCTGTGCTCAGCCGGTGCTGCGGACGCGGTCGAGGAACTCGGCGCGGTCGACGATCATGCGGCGTACCGTGCCCTCAGCGATGAGCGTTCCGGCTTGGTGCGCGGCGACGTGGAAGGTGAGGCGGGCCCCGTCGAGCTCGCTAAGTCGCGCGGGGATCGTCACCGCGGCGCCGGGGCCGCTGGGGCGGCGATGGTGCAGCACCACTTCAGTACCGACGCTGGTGTGTCCCGCAGGCAGCTGCTCGCGCACGGCCCGCACGGTGGCCTGCTCGGCCAGCGCCACCAGCCGCGGCGTGGCCAGTACCGGGACGTCGCCGCTGCCCACCGCCAGCGCGGTGTCCGCCTCGCCGACCTCGATCTCCAGCG